>CAYPKL010000512.1:0-5176 GCA_964411285.1 uncultured Rikenellaceae bacterium | reverse complement strand
CAGCAGAAGGGCGCTCAGGGTAGGTGTTAATGTAATTGCAGCAAAAACAGACGTTACTATAGTAATTGTAACGATCATACCAAGCTGTTTGAAAAGAACCCCTGTAAGACCTGTTACAAATGTAAGCGGGAAGAATACTGCAACTACCGTTAATGTTGTGATAATCACTGCCAGCCATACTTCATTGGTTGCATATATTGCCGCCTCTCTTGGACGGCTTCCTCTTTCAATATGTTTTGTGATATTTTCAAGTACAACTATGGCATCATCTACCACCATTCCGATCGCTATCGACAGGGAGGTAAGAGAAATAATGTTTATTGAGCCACCAGTAACAAAGAGATATATGAAGGCCACAATAAGTGAAATAGGTATTGTAAGTATAATAATAAAGGTAGCCCTCCACCGGCCAAGGAAAAATAACACAACAAGAATGACAAATATTGCCGCATACATTAACGTCTCGGTCAGGTTGCTTATGGAGTCCTTGATAAATGAGGCGCTGTCAAAGAGTTTTTCAATTTTAATATCCGGCGGAAGATCTTTTTTCAATGATGCAAGTGATTTTTCAACCGCTTTCGTGACCTGGACAGTATTCCCACCGGATTGTTTCTGGACATAAATGCCCATTCCTTTAACTCCGTTGATCTTTGTGTCAAGTTTCGATTCACGGATAGTATCACGTACTTCCGCAATATCTTTAAGATAAATATTGCTCCCGTTATAGCTTGTAACAACAATATTCTTTACCACATCACTTTCAGGAAATTCACCCTGGATTCTCAACGGATAATCAGTCTTTCCCATCTCAATGTACCCTGCCGGCATATTCATGTTCTCAGCTCTGAGAATATTCCCTATCTGTTCAATAGAAAGATTGTAAGCCTCCATTTTCCTGGGATCTACATCGATATAGATCTTACGACCCGGAACGCCGGAAAGAGAAACTGAACCAACTCCCTCGATCCTGTTCAAAGGATTAACGACTTTTTCATCAAGTATTTTTTCCAGCCCTGCATAGCTTTCCTTTGCAGTTATTGCATAAAAGATGATGGGCATCAGGTTTGTGTTAAACTTGATTATTGTAGGTTTCTCGGAATCTTCCGGCAGAACCCTCTCAACGAAGCTCAGACTGCTCCGGATATCATTTGACGCCTCATCGAGGTTTGTCCCGTATTCAAACTGCATAAAGATTACTGATACGGCGTCGCTTGATCTGGAAGTTATTTCCTTCAGTTTGCTGACTGAGCTAAGGGAACTTTCAAGCGGCCGTGTAATATTCGATTCAATATCGGTTGCGCTGGCACCGGGGTAAGTAGTATAAACAACTACATACGGAAGTTCCATTTCCGGATAAAGGTCGACTGGTAGCTGAACCAGGGAATAGATACCCATCACCATCAAAGCAACAAATACCAGGATGGTTGTTACCGGCCTTTTTACTGAAGCACTGTATATACTCATTTTATATTATATGAAATTCTTATTATCACTTTACTACTTCAACTTTATCGTTGTCAATTAGTTTTGACTGACCTTCTGTTATCAGACTAACACCTTCTTTAAGCGATTCGGAAACTACTTCGAGCTTATCGTCGAATCTTTTTCCGAGTAAAACTTCTATTCGTCTTGCAACGCCCTGATCCTCAATAAAAACATACCTGATATTGGTACCTTCCTGAAGAAGAACAGTTGCAGCAGGAACAACGAAAGTTTCTACTTCGCCAAGATCCATAGAAACCCTGACAAACATTCCTGGTTTAAGGAGATCATTCCGGTTGGGGAGTTCAATTTCAGCAATAAATGATCTCGTTCCGGAGTTTATTGTCGGATATTTTCTGAATAACCTGCCTGAAAAAGTCTCACCATTGTACACGTCGGCTGTAATCCTGGCTTTCATACCGGTTTTAATGAGAGGATAATATTGCTCCGAGAAGCTGACGTTTACCTTAAGAGGATTTACCTGCATTACTGTAACCACTGCCGATCTGCCTGATTGTGTGGTAGGTGATCCCGAATACATTTCGCCATTCTCAAAATATTTCCCTGTTACGACTCCATTGAAAGGGGCTTTTAAAAGGGTATTTACCTCCATGAAATCGACATTGGTTTTCATAACATCGTACTGGGTCTTCATCTGGTCGTACTGTTGCTGTTTGGCGCTTCCTGTTCTCAGCAGCGTGTCAAGCCGTGTAAGGTCCTTTTCAAGACTGCTAAGCTGAACCTTCAGCTGGTATAGCTGAGTACGGTCCATGAGAAAAAGGTTATCACCTTTGCTTACCCGGTCACCAACCTCAACATAGATTTTATCTATCCTGCCAGGTGTTGATGGCGCCATATTTACCTCTTCATACGGCAGAATTGTTGCAGTATAATCGATAGTTCTGGCGATTTTTGTTCGTGCCAGACTGAGGGTTTTCACCTGAATTGCAGCCTTTACCTCTGGTGTTGCAGCAGCCTGAACACCTGTATTTTCATTTTTATTTTTTGATGAGCAGCCTGAAAGTATAAGGCCGCTAATCAGTATTGCCGAAAATGCTTTTAAGTACTTCATTATTCTTTTTTTATTATTCTTTGATTAATTACATATTATTCAATAGTTTATCTAAAGCTACTTTTGTCTGAAGCAGGTTCATCAGTGCTGAAACATAATTATTTTCAGCCTGCAGATACAGACTGTTGGCCTGAGTCAGCTCCAGACTTGAAGCCATTCCCTGTCTGAATTTATTCTCCATGCTGGTATAGACTCGTTTTGAGACTTCAACATTTTCTTTCTGGCTTTTATACTGAAGGTTTGCATTTACAAGGTTATATCTTAGCTGTTTTTCCTGAAGGAGCAGCTGTTCAGTTACCATATCCCTGGTGGTCTTTGCTTTTTCGAGATTTATTGAAGCTTTTTTAATTTTAGAATATCGTTCGCCACTGCTAAAGATCGGAATCGAAAGCTGCAGTCCGGTCATTGAATTTTGAAACCATCTCAGTTCTGACAGCTTATCTCCCATTCCATTGGTACCATAGTTATAGAATCCTGCAAGTGTCGGAAGAACTGAAGCTTTTTGCGATTTCAGTGCAAGTGATGATATTAGTTCCTGTCCTTCGACAAGCCTGTAATTAACATTTTGTGTATGATCAAACTCCTGCGATAAAAGTGCATCAACGTTAATGTCGCCTGTGAGGCTTTCCAAGGTTTCAGTAAGAATAATACCTGTTGTGGCAGATACTCCAAGCTGAAAACGTAATAAATTGTAATTCAGTTCGATGTTACGCTGCAATGAGCTCCTGCTATTCTCCACCATATTAACATTGGAAATCATCTGGTCGACATCGGTGGCTTCAGCCATTCCTGCCGAATACATAGCCCTGGTGGACTTAAGTGTTTCATTAAGGTTTGAAATATTAGCATCGAGAATCTCAAGCGATTTTTCTGAAACCAGGATCAGAAAATAAGCTGAACTTACCGATTCCTTAGTATCCAGTTCAGATCTTTCAAGATTCCGCTCGCTGATCTTTTGAGCAAGCTTTGTTGTTTCAATGCCGATGTATAAAGGAGCGTTAAATATTAACATATTTGCCGTAACTGATGCACTCGAATTGAACTGGGAACCAAAAGTCACAGGAATCTTGGTGCCTGCAGGCTGACCGAAGAATTCGCCCGGTAAAAGAGTTGTCATCAGTTTCAGGTTATCAGTAAAAGAGCTTGAGGCGCTCACCTGCGGCAAGGCCGCTGAGATCGTTTCCCAAACAGAAGCTTTTGAAGCCAGTACATCCGATTTTGCAACATGCACTGATTTATTATTTATTAAGGCATATTCCTGGGCTTCTTTAAGCGAAAGTTTCAACTCATCACCAGCCTCCTGTGCAAACAGAGCGGGAACCGGTAATAGAATGGCGAAGATTAACGGAATTATTAAGTTTCTTTTCATACTGGCATTATATTTATTTTGAGAACCATCCATATAAAACTAAATTATCGTTGCTTTTCATAAAAGTTAATAAGATCAAGACCTTTTTGAGTTGATATACCCCTCAGGTAATTGATATAAAAATTTCTGAGAACGTCTTTATTAAGGAAATCATCCGGAGGAAACACATTTTTATCATTCGACATTCTGACAACCTCAAGCATGCATTTGTTAGTAATTTCCACATCAATATCATCCCTGAACACTCCCTCCCCGATTCCTCTTCTGATTATTTCCGAATTATTTGAAAAATAAGGGAAATCACCCGACTCACCCTGACTTACAATAGCATCCCTGTGTAACTTCTTCATATCCAGCTGAAAGGCAGGGCTCATTTTCTGAAAATGGGCCGCCATTAAATCAAGCATGTTAAAAATGGCTTCGATTACATTATCCGATTCACATAAAACCCTTTTAATAAGTTCCTGCTGCTTCTGAAACATCCATTTTAAAACCCCTTTCAGAAGTTCATCTTTATCACTGAACACCTCGTAAATTGTTCTTTTCGAGATACTCATTTCCGCTGCCAGCATATCCATGGTGACTGCCCTTATCCCATATGTGCGGAACATAACAGAAGCTTCTTCTATGATCTTTTGCCGGTAATCCATTTTTTAAAATAATTCGGCGCAAAAATGTGAAAACTTTTTTAGTTTTCAAAGTTTTATTAGTTAAATTCCTGTTAAATTCGGTAAAAAGCTGAGATTTACCGGTGAATAACGGAGGGAAGGCAAGAAAGCGATAAGGCGATAAGACGAAAAGGCGATAGGGCTGTAAGGCGTAAAGGCTATAAGGCTAAAAGGGGTAAAGGGGTAAAGGTCGGATGGGTTAAAATTGTTTGATATATTTCGACTGTATTCAGAAAATTCCCGGATGGAGGATAACAGAATTACATTACATTAGCATAAATAAATAATAATCCTTCTCCTATGTCGATTGCGTTGGTAATACTGGGAATTCTCCTTCTCCTCCTTCTCATAATTGTTTTCAAGTATAATGCATTTATTGCATTCATCATTGTTTCAATTTTCGTCGGTATTGCTGAAGGGATGCCTGCAGGGAAAGTTGTTAGCTCAATTCAGCAGGGTATTGGAGAAACACTTGGATCGCTTGTCCTCATACTCGGTTTCGGTGCGATGCTTGGGAAAATGGTTGCCGACAGCGGCGCCGCACAAAGAATATCATCAAAACTGATTGCCCTGTTTGGAGTTAAA
>CAYPKL010000511.1:0-4812 GCA_964411285.1 uncultured Rikenellaceae bacterium | reverse complement strand
GGACATCAGCATCTTGTCAAGAATAGCGCAGGAGTCGCCGCAAATATGCAATGTATAGTAAACACCGCCTTTATGAGCCTCCTCAACAACTCTGGTCTCATAAGGCAGGGCGTACTTTTCGTACATTTCAGGTGGTATCATATCAGGACCTGCCGGGCTGTCGCCATTCGAGACCATATGAGCCCCGGTCTGGATCATCAATTTTATGAACTGGCATGTTGCCTCAGTGCAATATTCCAGCAGCTCATTCAGCCGTGAAGGTTCGGAAATATATAAGTCGGTCATCCAAAGTTCAGTTCCACGCATCATGCCGGCAAGTGAAAACGGCAATTGATCGCAATTTCCGCGGACCATGATTTCATCCCTGAAATAATCTTTCAGGCGTCTCACTGCTTCCAGCCATATCTGAATATATTTATAGTTCTCGACATTTACGGGTTTAAGCGATTTAATGGAGTCAAGCGAAGTCAGACATCCTCCTGTTGATCTTGCCGGCTCATGTTCGGGAAAATCAACGGGCACTCCAACGCTCCCTGCCAGTGTAACTGTGTCAATATCAACCAATACTCCGTCAAGGCCATATTTTTCCACTGAATGAATAAAAGCCTCTGCAATCAGCGTAGGACTTTCCCTGAATCGTCCCATGCTTATATTAAGCTCTTCAGCAGCTACCATGAAATTATGGAGCATGACAGGTATTTTATCCGGACGCTCACCTTTGAGAGCTGCTACAATTCTTTGATAACCGTTCATAATAATAATCTTTGATTATGGGCGACAGGCGACGGGCTACTGGCGTCTGGCGTCTGGTTTTTTACTATTCAATAATTATCTTGTCTATTCTTGTAATAAGCTCCATCATCGCCCTGCCATTATGGTATGGGCATTTCCACGGATCAATCTTGCGGTCGTTCCTGTAATAGGGAGATGGATCATCCTCCGGTTCAGTCAGATAGGGTACTCCAAGCCTGTTCACCTTTGCATACCACTCTCCTCTTTTATGGTCTATTACACAGCTGTCTATAAATTTCCAGGTCAGCTTCACTGTCTCCCAGTATTTCAAATCGCCTGTCATCTGAAACGCATTCATGAATCCGACAAGGGTTTCAGCCTGAAGCCACCAGTGTTTGTTTGTTCTCACATGACTTCCGTAACGTACCGACTCAAGGAACAAACCGCCGTCCTTATCTACACCGGAGCGGTCGACGGCATCCACCATCGTTATTGAAACCTTTTTCATCCTGTCGATAACAGAGGGATCTGCCAGGATCTCAGCAGCCTCCAATAAAAGCCATGATCCCTCTATATCGTGGCCAAATGAGCAAATTCCTTTCGATGCATAAGATTCATTGAAGGCATCATCGTAGAAAATGCCAAAATGGCCGTCATCCCGGATAATCTTATTAAGAAAAATATCCATCAGTTCAGCCAGCCGGACTTTCACCCTGTTATCCTTCCAGACTTTATACAGTGCTGAATATGCTTCAAGTACATGAAGATGAGTATTCATCGACTTTGGCTCATTGTTGTCAGCCATCCTGTTTTCGCTGAAGAGATCCCAGTTCCTGTTAAAAGATTCCAGATACCCTGCATTTGACTTATCTTTTGCTTTTTCTTCAAAAAGAAAGAAGAAGTTCCTGATAATCTCAAAAGTAGAATCGAGCCTTCTGAATTCATAATATTTACAGAGGGCATATATTACAAAGGCCTGGGCATAAGTATGTTTGATGTCATTTGCAATACCGTTGTCAGGAGTCAGCTCCATGAAATATCCGCCAAACCGGCTGTCGGCAAAATCTTCAGTAACTACCTTATAAGCCCTGTCAGCAATTTCTGAATACTCTTTTCTTCCATACTTCATAGCTGCACCTGAGTATGTCCAGAGGATTCTTGCATTCAGTACCGAAGTTTTATTGGCTTTCAGATCGGGAACTCCATCAAGATCGACTGCACCATAAAAACCATGACCGTCTTTTTCAACACCGTATCTGATCCAGTATGAAAGAATGTCATCCAGCTCATTTGAGAATTTTGCCCTGTATTCATTCAGCTCATCTGCAAGATTTTTCATTTGATTACCAGTTTTATTTACTGAAAATATTTGAAATTACATTTGTCCGGCATTATAATCCCGTTAATAAAGACGACCTTTCTTCGTAAGTCCCAGCCGGTCAAGCTCTTCATGTATATAGATGCAATTATCCAGATTGTAGTCAGGTTCAAGGTGGTAAGCGATCTTCAGATTCCCTCCATCGTTATCTTTAAGTGTTTTGTCCAGCCATTCGCGGATATCTTTCGTTTTTGAACCTGCTGTCAGGTAATCAATCTGAGGAAAAACATTTATTTCAAACTCCCTGCCCATAATCTGTCTAATCAGAGCTAAAGAAGTATTTGAACCCGTATCAATAATTTTAAGATTTTCGATTTCACAGATAGCTTTTATTACATGATCGGCATTACCGCAGCTATGAAGGCGTATAGCCCCGAACTCCCTGCTTAACCGGTTAATGAAAGGGGTGACAAATTCAAGGTAAGAATATTCGTCAAGCATTGTGCCTGAACATTCACCGATATGAACTGATGTAACAGGAAGATCACCAAGATCTGAAAAGAACTTAATTACTTCAATATATACATCTGCTATCCAGGTATGGATGTCTTTTACCAGTTCAGGTTCCATCATCATTTTGGTGAAGATATCCTGTCCGATAAATTTCATTGATGTTGTTATTATACCATGTATTGTGGCCCTTCCTGATGTATCCCAAAAGAAAGGAGGAATAATGCTGCAGGAAGGATACCGTTCCTTTGCTTCCAGATATTGTTCTTTCAGGTTCTCTATAAATGCAAGATTGAGCGTTTCCGTTACAGAGGGCAGCTCATTTATATTCCTGATATCTTTCAAAGGGAATCCTTTCACATCCGAATCCTTATCAGGAGCAAATACAAACTCAGCACCTAAAGCGGCAGCGATTATCATATTAGGTTGAATTGCTCCTACAAGCATCATATCCGGGACCACATATTCAGCCTGAACCAGATTATCTTCCATGTTATAAAGGGGGTAATCCGGAAACTTGCTGCGGATGAAGTTATGACATGCTTCATCCTGCTTCATCCTGTAATATGGATCCATGTAATAGTTGCCGGTAAAATCAAAGCCACCATTTTTATGGAGCCAACCTTTGGAGACGCTTGCCTGAATTTTAATCATTTTTCAGCATTTATTAATTACGGTACGGTATACTAAATTGCGAAATAAGGTTGATTGGTTTTCCATTTGCCTTTTGTAAAATCCGGAAAAGGAACAGGTCTGTTCCTTTGGATCGAGATTCCGGAAAGTTCAACTATTGCCGACATCACTGCAGAATCGTAGACATCGAGAGGAACCGGACCTTTTTTTCTCACAGCATCAATGAACTGATTTAACATTATGAAATCAGCCCCTCTTACTGCAGGTGACGGGAACCCGGTCTGCCACCATTTGTGATTGTATTTTTCCTCATACGGCTGCCATGGTTCCCATTTCTGGTACTCAGGAGTGAAATCAACCAGGTAAATTGAGCTTTTCTCCTCATAGTAAACTCCCTTTGTACCCTGAAGCATCCAGCGATTGGAATAGGGCCTCGGCAACAATAAATCGTTGTTTATCACCAGTGTTTTTCCCGACTTTGTCCGTAATACCGAAGTCACAATGTCACCCTGACTGTACTCTGTTCTGGCTCCAATATGATCATCGCCGAACTTCCTCTTAAAATAGGCATTTATACCTTTGGGAGCTGATGATACTGTATAAATTTCGGTAAAGATATCCCCGCGGTTAATATCCATCCAGCTTATAACAGGACCGACGGCATGGGTAGGATATTGAGACCTGTTGTATTTTACGAGATACTCTGCCTGCCATTTAGGTTCGCCGGTCAGGCTGTCGAAAAACCAGTGATCGATACAGTTATGGGAATGGGCACAGTGGCAATGTACAATTTCTCCGAACATTCCAAGCCTCTTCATGTTCAGGAGGGCAAGATTATCTTTTCTGAAACTCCAGTTTTCGAGCATCAAACAGGGGATACCTGTTTTTTCGGATGTCTCCACCAGTGACCAGATATCTTCAACAGTCAGTGCAGCGGGCACATCTATCCCGGGATAGATCCCGTTATTCATGGCATGAAGCGCAATCGCTTTATGTGAGTCCCAGTATGTTGCAATTATAACGGCATCAAGGTCTTCTTTGTCAAGCATTTCCAGATATGAATTCTTTTTGCCACAATACAATGCCGGTCGCTTTTTCCCGGCATCAATGCAAATTTTTACCGCATTTTCAGCTTCGTTTTGATTTTCATCACAAACCGCTACGATTTCAATTCCCTCAATAAGTAATAGATAATTAAGAAGCTTAATGCCCCGTTTACCGTTACCAATAAGTCCGACATTAACTACTTTATCAATTTCGATACTGTTTTTTGCGTATCCTGATTTTTTTCCCATATTATTTCTAAAGGTTCTCTATCTTAATACTTTGGCCTGCTGGTCTGGTCTTGCCTTTTGCCTTTTGCCTTTTGCCTTTTATCTTTTGTCTTTTGTCTTTTTATCCCGCATTTCGTCCTAATTTATGCCCCCATATAGCATAATAAAGTACGAAAAAGTAACAGGGAATTAAGATGAAATAGGCAATTTTTGGATCCATGATATCTGCAAGGCGGCCGTAAAGCAATGGCACCAGGGCACCACCCAGATTACCCATGATGAGCAGTGATGAGCCGATTCCCGTAAACTTGCCGAGACCTTCGATCGCCAGCGGCCATACTGAAG
>CAYPKL010000510.1:0-3211 GCA_964411285.1 uncultured Rikenellaceae bacterium | reverse complement strand
CTTCCGTGTACATTCCTGCAATCATTAATGATCCTCCCATCAGGGATATATCTTTTAAAAGAGCAATCAGTGTGGTTGTGGTGTCTGTGCCATGAACCAGATGAGGAATGTGAATAGTAACAATAAACAGGAAAAGAAGTATCGCCAGCAATATTGTTGATATTTTAATGAATTTCTTTGTCATAATACTGATGCTGGCAACAATCAGCATAATGCCAGTAAGTATCATTATATATCCAGTTTTGGGGATGAATGAAGTTAACATACCCATGTAGTAATCCATCATTAAAAAATGATTTATCCCAAAAACCGTAAACGGAAGGGCAAAAAGGATCCTTCCTATTGTCGTCATTTTTTTCATCAGGAATTATTTAATTGAGTCATTAACCTGGAGATAAGTAAATCCTGCAACTTTATAACCTGACCGGGTAATTGCAGTTCTTATTTTTGCAGTGTCAACAATTTCTGAATCGAAATCAATAATTGCTTTGTTGAGCGTATATTCTGCTTTTACTGATTTGATCCCATCCAGTTTGCCAACATTATTCTGAATAGTCTGCTCACATCCTGTACAAAACATTCCATTAATGGATACTTCTAACCTTTCAATATCAGCAGCTCTGTTTTTTACTGGTTTTGTTCCATCGTTTTTACATGAGAATCCGATTAAGAAAACTGCTGATAGCAGGATAAACAATTTTATACTGTATGTTTTCATAAGCCTGAATTTAGTGTACTGTGAAACAGTAACTTTTATTAAATAAAAGTATAAAAAATTTACTTCAATCACACTTTTAAAGGATCAATTTCCAAGGGGTCCAATTACTCCCCCGGACTAAGACGTAAATTGATCCTGAACTGTCGGCATTTACATAATCTGGTCGGGACCTATGGGCAAGGGAACAATGTTACTAACCGGTTTTGTGCTCTTCAGATAAAGGAATATTGCTTTGACATCCTCATCTTTTATTGTCGCAAAGTTAGTCCAGGGCATTGGTGGGAGAAGAATGCGGGAAACTTCAAGTCCCTTGTATTTTCCCTCTTTCAATGCGCGCCTGAAATTATCTTCGGTCCAGTTACCGATCCCGGTCTGATCGGAGGTGAGGTTTCCGGCAAAAGATACACCCCATTGTCCGGCTGCAGAGGTAAAATCTTCATTTAACATATTCCATCCTTTTTTTATCGGTTCAGGATCCACCTTCTTTATTGGTCTTTCAGCCGGATAACCTGAAAGCAGCAGACCGGCAATGACAACAGGGCCCTGTGGTCCCATTGTTTTCGGAGAATGGCAATCATTGCAGCCCATCATTGTCACAAGGTATTCTCCCTTTTGGATCAGCTGGGCTTCTGTAGGTAAAGCAGGTTCATTGATTGATGTTTTGGGACTATTTCCGCACCCTGTCAGCAGAATGGCAAAAGTGACAAGAAATGTTGCTGGAATCCAGATAGTTTTTTTCATAGCATTTTTTAAAGGATTATTTAAACATTAAACCAGGCTTTAATAATTTAAACTCAAAATAATGCAACTTCTAATATAGATAGTTTTAAGCAAATAATTGTTTAAAAAAGTTCCTAAAAATATTATAGGCATTTACAAACATCCGATTTACCTGCTTTTCGATTTTAAAGGTGTTTTGTTGTGTATAATTATGGAGATTAAAAATCATCAGTGGCGTTACCGAGAATCCGGAAATTATATGAAAACATAAAGATTGGCTGACCAAATATGGTCATCCGGTATCCTTTTATCATTCCCTCTTCAGTTCTGAAAAAGATTGAGTAGGGGTTCTTTCTTCCAAAAACATTGTACAGGCTGAATGTGAAGGAAGAGTGATTAAGCTTCTTTGCTTTCAGGTTACCATTGAATGTCGCAGCCAGGTCGAGCCTGATGTAATCAGGTATCCGGTATTCATTCCTGTTCGAATAAAATACATTGCTCCTGTTGTTAAACTGGTAGAAAGCCACCGGGTAAGTGATAGGTCTCCCGGTGGTATACACAAAGTTGGCAGTCATGTTAAACAGTCGCGATAATTTTGAATTTACCAGAATCTTAAGATCATGAGGCTTGTCATAGTCCGCCGGGTAGTAATCTCCTCCGTTCACTTTCTCAACCTCATAATGACCGTTAACCTTCAGGAATGTTCTTGAATAAGTATAACTAATCCAGCCGTTCATGACTCCGGCTTGCTTTTTCAACATCAGTTCAAGGCCGTAAGCTTTGCCAGTCCCATTAATAACATCAGTTTCAAGATGTTCGTTCATTGTCAGGGTGGCTCCCCCTTTGTAATCAATTATGTTTTTAAACCTCTTGTAATAAGCCTCGATGGAAGTCTCCACAGCCTTGCTCCCGAAGGTGTGGTATAGACCAAAGGAGACCTGATCGCTTCTTTGCGGCCTTATATATTTATCACTCAACTTCCAGGTATCAGTAGGCGACATTGATGCCGTGTTTGATATCATGTGAATGTACTGATGTAATCTCTGAATACCCATTTTCAGGGATGTCTGCGGAGCAATAATGAGTCGTCCTGATAATCTGTAATCCAGTCCCGGATAGATTTTTGCCACCTCCCCGCTCCGGTAGGTAATTGTGTCTTTGATACTTTCAACCGATCGCGGGAAACCCTCCTGATACCGTAGTTCGGTCCGTGGCCCGAAAGAAGTGAACATGGTACCACGGATTCCCGCTGACACAGACAGCAGTGGTGTCACCTCGTACTCATCACTTATAAATAATGAAGACTCAAGCGCCCTTTCATTCTCCAGCCTCTTCGGGGAAATATTGGAATAGTTCCCGACAGGTTTCCTTGCTCCCGGCATAAGTGAATAGAAGGTTGCGTCACTTCCAAATTCTATTCTATGTTTATCGGAATGGAGATATTGAAACTCAGTCCTCAGGATTTTCTGATCAAACTTATAATTCATTGTATTGGCAATTGTCGAATCCTCGTTAGAGTCAAGCCCGTACCTGTAATTGCTGATGATGGCATAGAACTTTGCAGATAATTTCTGAGAGATGGAGTGGCTCCATTTCAGGGTAGAGGCCAGTGTCCCGTAGTCAAAAGCCCGCTCCTCATTGTAGTTGAATTTATCATTACTGAAATAACCTGAAAGCGTAATGCTGTTTTTCTCATTGATCTCGCTCCCGATCAGTCCCTGAATATCATAAAAATCCGTTGAGCTTTTGCTAAGCCTGTAGTCCTTCAGCATG
>CAYPKL010000509.1:0-6055 GCA_964411285.1 uncultured Rikenellaceae bacterium | reverse complement strand
ATCATGAAAGAACAACTTATACTGTTCCCGTCTTCATCAACCGCAGTGATAACATGATTTCCTTCTCCGGAAAGGATCTCAATCTGATGAATATTTTTTGTGGTTCCGATAAATTTATCATCCAGATGCCAGAAAACCCTTTTTGACGGTATCCTGTGGACGACTTCGGGAATGACCCTTGTCAGGTCACCTGAATAATCGCGGGGGATGAATATTTTGATGCCGGGAGTCGGATAAATAAACTCCATCATTGGATTACTTTTATCATCCCTGCATCCCTGCTCAAATGGAGGCAGTGAATTATAATCAGAATGTTTCTTCTTATAAAAGAACTCCATAGCAGGCGGCAGAACGAACCATGATTCATTTATAATCTCTGAAGGTAACTCGCAATCTGTGTTAACCTGAAGTGTACGTGACCTGTTCAGATGGACGATCTTATGATAATGGCACACATTGCTCTTCAGTCCGTTGTTGCATGTAGAAATCTCGACAATCTCAGGGCAGTCGGGACCTGCCCTGAATCCGCTTTTGCTGCACACACGAATTGTTGTCATCTCCTCAAAGGGAGCTGAAAACCAGGGAACAGGATCCATAATTCCTGCAATGTCGAACATTACCGGTGCTGCAGCGGCTATACCAGTCAGGCCAGGTCTGCCTTCACCGTCAGCATTTCCTGCCCATACGCCAATAACATATTCAGGTGTGGTTCCGACAGCCCAGGCATCTCTGAGTCCGAAGCTTGTTCCTGTTTTCCAGGCTATTTCATGGGAAGAGGAAAAATAGTGCCAGCCGGCTTCAGTCTCCGGGCGATTGACATTTTGAAGAGCTTCATAAGTAAGCCATACCGAGGCTGCAGAGAGAGGCGGATCGTTCTCATCTTCCGGAATTTCAGGAGGATTTTTTTCATTTATCAGAACAGGAGGATGAAAATCTCCCCTGAAGTAATTCTTTTTATTATTCGATTTTCTCAGTATTCTGGATAATGAGGCATAAGTACCGGTAAGTTCCCATAATGATGTTTCACCGCCTCCCAGAATCAGTGAAAGGCCATAGAATCCTGCCGGTTCTGGAAAAGTAGTGAATCCCAGATTCTTTAGCAATTCAAGAAACCGTTCAGGACTATAATCCTGCAGCATTTTTACTGCAGGTATATTAAGAGACTGAGAAAGTGCTGAACCAGCTGTTACGGCGCCGCTGAAACTCCTGTCAAAATTCTCCGGAGAGAATCCGGGGAATCGTGTCGGAATATCCGGAATGAGAGTGTTTGGCAATATTTGTCCGGACTGAAGCATTCCCGCGTAAAGGATAGGCTTAAGTATGCTGCCGGTACTCCTGAATGACCTGATTATATCGACATCACCTCCGTGCATCTTACTGTTTTCATTTGTGCTGTTACCGATATATGCCAGGACCTCTCCCGATTCAACCTTAACTATAAGAGCAGCAGTGTTGAAAATAAAATTTCCCGAAAGCTCTTTCTGATGAATGTTGACTAATTCTGATGTTCTTTCCTGAAGGCGGGCATCAATAGTGGTCCTTATCCTTTCTCCTCTTTTACTTAAATAGAACATATCAGTAAGATGAGGTGCAGCAGAAGGCAATGGTTTTGGTTCTCCCGGTAATGGTTCGCCGGTGCCAAGGATAAAGGTCAGGGAATCGATATAATTCCTTTCAAAGAGCTGTTGCAAAAGCTTATCCCGTTTACTCTTAAGTATTTCCTGGTTTCTTCCGGGAAAGACCAGAGCGGGTGAGTTTGGCAGAACAGCCAGAGCTGCAGCTTCAGCCCATGTAACATCTTCCGGCACTTTGCCGGTGTACCTCCAGGCTGCTGCTTCCAGACCAACGCAATTACCCCCGAAAGGAGCATTGGCAGCATACAGACCCAGGATCTTCCTCTTTGACCGGAACAATTCGAGTTTAAGTGCAGAAAGAATTTCAATTATTTTTTGGGGATATGTTCGCGGCATGTTCCCTGCCGATAACCTGGCAACCTGCATTGTGATAGTACTTCCACCGCTGACAATTCCATGCTTCTTTATATTAAGTTTAAGTGCACGGAAAAGTGAAACCGGATTAATTCCGGGGTGGAAATAAAAATACCTGTCTTCATAAGTCAGCAAGGCTTTTTCGAATTTTTCCGGTATGCTGTCGACGGCAGGGAATCTCCATTGCCCGTCGTCGGCTATTCTTGCCCCGAGAAGTGTTCCGTCGCGGGCTTCCACCACTGTTGAAAGCGGCGCATCAAAGTGCGGAACCGGTGAAAGCAAAACCGGGACAATCATTAGCCCGGCTGCGAAAAGTATTATTTTAATCCATTTATTCAATTTTCCGGCCTGTGACTTTTACCTTGTTTCCCGGTATTCTGGCAAAACAATTTTCAGTGTACATTGCTTCACACCATATTGAGGGCTGAAAGAATTCGCCCCTGTAGGCAGCATTCAATATCAGCAGAAATGTTTTTGTCTCTCCCTCATTCAGGCTAAAATAGGTATTTACCCTGTCATCTCTGAAGTCGCGGTAGTCATAGGTACTTTCTTTGATCCCATAATTAGCTTCATACAGACGGGTGTTCTGAATCTCCCATCCCGAAGGGATCATCTGGGTAAGGGCGATATTATCAATCCTTACGAAATTTGTATTTGTCACCTTTACAACCATCATAAAATCAGATCCCTGCAGTAGATTTATCTGATCAATCTGTTTTAATTCCATATTCAGATAATCAACTTTCATAGCCAGTCCCTTTTCCATCGCCGTTGCATCAGAAACCAGAGGAATTCCTTTTCTTACAAGGTTGATATACAGAGGCTTATCAGAAGTATTTTCAAGTGTAAGGTTGTTTTTCCCTTTTTTAACGGTAAGGTCTTTTATAAAAGGTTTCTTTTCCTGAATTGGGAGCTCTGACTTTTCTCCATTATATGTAACAGCTATTTTTGCCTCTCCTGTTTTATTGCCCGACACCAGGTCAGAATATTTCATGTAGGAAAAAAGGCCCCATGCCAGCGACTGGGTGCTGTACCAATTGTCATTATTAAGATCATCGCATATTGTCTTAAGCAGAGGAAGAGCCGCTTCCTCTTTTTTAAGCAACGAGAGAGTATAAAGAACAATTGCCCTGTCGCGCAACCGGCTGCCATAATAAAAATCAGAATATTCATTTTCAGTTTCAAGGTTCCTCATGTCAAGAAGATTATCAGCCACTTCAGGTTTTCCGGATGTAACGAACGCTGCTGCCAGAAACCACCGGGCCAGAGCAGGAATATTTTCAGATTCGCGAAGCCTGTTCATTGCCCCTCTTTCAGGGTCCCCGGCATATGCGAGAGTAAAGAGCCTGTAAGCCTGGTCATTGGCTGACTGTCTGAATTTAGGATCATATCGCCAATCCTGTGATGTTTTTTTCTGAAACCTGACCCATTTTTGTTTTATCCCTGAAGGAATACTGAATCCTGTTCTTTCAGCCTCAGTTAAAAAATGACCTGCGTATGACGTGATCCAGTTATCAGGCTGGTAATTACCGGGCCAGAGTGCTATCCCCCCGTTGTTCATCTGCCTGGCGCTTATTTTTGTAATGGCCTCTTTTATATTTGCTGCGGCAGACTCTGCTGTTCTATTTTCGGCACCAGTCAGGTTTTTAAGCCATATCTGCGGAAAGGCTGCTGAAATAATCTGCTCTGTGCAGCCGTGAGGATAATTAACAAGGTATCCCAGTCGTTTCTCAAGATTCACTGAAGGCAGGTCGGAAATTTCAAGCTTAGCTGCATCAGATCCTTCTAATCCAAACGGAGCAAATGAAGTCTCCCACTTTTCTCCCTGTTTTAATATTTTCAATTCAGCCCTTGTTTCGGGAGGATTCGGACTCCTGACATCCAATTCCATCTCATAGGTTGCTTTTTCTACTCCACCTGAAGCAATAATCTTAATTTTTGCAATACCTGTTTTTTCACCCGCTGTAAAGGTCAGTTCCGAATTCTTTTCTCCTGATCCCGATACTGCAATTGTACTGACTTTTTCGTCAAATGTTACCAGGTCATTAGTTTCAGCTATTATGTCGATACTTGTGATACCGGGTTTCTGAATGAAGAGGGTTAAAGGCAGGGTTACCTTCTCCCCCGGGCTTACTACTCTTGGTGCAGTAACTAATACCATAAGCGGGTCTTTAACAAGGAGACTCTTTTCTGCAAAGCCAAAAGCCCTTTCGTTTCCGGCGATCACCATGGTCCTGACCGAGCCGGTGTACTGGGGAAGACTAATGCTGTGAGTCCTTGATTTTCCGGGGCCGATTGTAAATGGACCCAGGAATTTTACAACGGGAACAAACCTTTGTGCCTTTCCTGCAGATCTGTCAATAAGAGACTCATCGCCGCCAATGGCAAAAATTCTTTCGAGTGTTCCTCCGAAGGCTCCCAGAACAAGATCATAAATATCCCAGGTCTGAACTCCGAGAGCCTCCCGTCCATAAAAATAGTTCCACGGATCAGGAGTTTTAAATGCAGTAATATCCAATAAACCCTCATCAACAACAGCAATAGTATATGTCATCGGTTTCCGGTCAGCTTCGCTCACCCTGATTTCAAAGTTCTTCTGTGAACGGATTTCATCAGGCATTGAGATCAGTGGTTTCAAAATGGTTTCAGGGTCTTCCACCAGAATGGGAACAATACCGTAAAGCCTCATTGGCATATCGTTTACTGTCTGTGCATGCGGCTGTATTATAGTTACATAAGCATAACAGTTTGGAGCCATTTCGGGTTTGGCCTTTATGCTGATAATTGTATTTCCCCTTGTTGTGTTTGTGTGGATCTCGTCAATTACAGAAGTGGAGTTTTCAAGAGTCACAATAACCCTTGCATTTTCGGGGGCAGGGAAATTCAGTTTAATTTCATCACCGGGATTATATTTCTCTTTGTTTGTACTTATTGAAAGCAAAGTCGCTCCCTCTGCATTTCCTTTCATACCATATTCCCATGGCCAGTCAATAAGCACAATTTTACCGGTTGCATGTCCATAAGGTGATGAGGCCCGGATCAGATATCTTCCCCAGTCATTTTTATTTATATTGAAAGTAAAGGAACCGATACCGCCTGTTGTCCTTAATTTCTTTGTAATTACCGGCTTATAACTATCATTTGAGATATATGATGCCAGGTTTTCCTCATCAGATTCCCACCACCAGCGATATGAAATTTTATAAAAGGCAAGTTCTACATCGGAATTAACCGGATTACCACTGGCATCAACTGTAGCAATTTTAAGTTCATTATTGGCATCGGTAAACAACATCCTGTCTTTACTTTTTAATTCCGGAAAGCTGATTCCGACATAAACAGGATATGGGGAGTATTTGAATAGAGACTGGGTGATACTTTCGTCGCCGCCTTTTTCAGCGGCTTTAGAGGTAAAAAGAACGTTAAGCATTCCGGGAGCGGCAATTTCTTTTCCCGGATTAAAATTCAACCGGGCATTTCCTGTCTCATCGGTAATGCCATCGAACATTTTAACAGTTTCGGAATAAAAGTCAATTACAGGATCGTCGAAAATATATTGCCTGTATTTTTCAAATTCTGTTTTTACAGGTCTGAGCAGATATTCTACTGAAGATTTAAGATTGCCGGCAATGGCACCATTAAGCCATTTTATTTTCAGAAAGCCGTTGGTTCCCGAATCTGCATACTTTAAAAGCTCATCAGGAAAGTTTAATTCGATCTTAAGCCTGTTTGGTTTGACAGTTTCAACGCGGACTCTTTTAGTAAATGCAGCCCCGCCAATCCTGAACCTCGCGGTATAATTTCCGGTCATTGCATCCTGAGATGTACCTGTTTGGAATACAAGTAGATTTCTGCCTTCAGGCTTCTGGATCTGGTTATCGACTTTTTGTTCAAGAGGATTAATAAGTTCAAACTGAACAGGATGGTCAGCTGGCAGCTTATTATTCATATCTTTCAAAAAGAGCGACAGATATATAGAATCTCCCGGGCGCCATACATATCTCTCCCCGTAAATAAATGCCTTTATCCCGTTCTCCGGTTTATTTCCTGACACATCAAACGAACTT
>CAYPKL010000508.1:0-4177 GCA_964411285.1 uncultured Rikenellaceae bacterium | reverse complement strand
ATCATAATAAATATTTCAGTTTTAAACGAGGCGCAAAGTTAGAAACAGAAAAAGTCTTTTCAAAATTTTTAGTGCAATAATTTTATCATTTCATTTTGTTTTTATGAATAATCCTCTACATGATTGCTGTTTTTCATATTCAAACTTATTAAAGATAGTTGTTAATAAGATCGTTTCCAAAAAAAGAATGTTAATTATTGGTTAAAATACTTTAGCCGCATTCGAAGGTGAACATTATTAATTTTTGTTTCAGTTTCCATCCTTTATCTTGTCAAAGATTATTCCCCAAAATCAAGATATGGTCTGATTTTCTTACCTGCCTCGGACGAAATCAAATTGTTTTCTATAAGATCCTGTATCCCGGTTACCTTCCCATTTAACTCTCTGTACTTTATTATACCCGGCACAACATTCTTCTGAAAATAAGGATGACGGATCATTTCTTTATAATCAGCTTCATTTATTCTGATCTTACTTATTCTCATTGTATCAGCAAATAGCATTGAAGATATCCTTTCATACGTTTCTTCGGGTAATCCATAAACCTCTTTCAACTGGCTTACTGATATATAACCTCCAATCAGGTTTCTGTATTTAATAATTCTTGATGATAATACCGGACCAATACCCGGCAAAGATTCGAGCGATGCAGAATCACTGGTATTCAAATCCATTAATGTAGTACGCTTCCGGTATTTTTCCTTTTTCTCCCGGAAGCCGGCTACAGAATTACTTTTTGAAATGACACTGGTATCATAGACTGCAACTGCAAAATTTACAGGTATTTCTTCAATTGACATATTCCGTTCTGGAACAACAAACCTGACCCCGATCACAGCCAGTATAATTATGAGCAGAATGAATGTTGACCTGCGTTCCCGTCGCGTATAACCAAACCAGTTCCTGAGAAACTCTACAATAGAATTCATAAGCACTCAGAATATTCAGTGAGACCTATGCAATTTAAGAAATTTAAAGCGCCCGGAAGTATTTAGTGAGGATTATTTTCAGGTACCTGGTATAAATTGATCAGAATGGATATCCTATACCCAAAACAAAAGTGAAGTCGTCCCTGAAATTGTATTTTCTTTCCATTGCAATCCATTTGGATCCGTCATGCATTGATGGATCGCGTAACTTCATTCCGAGATCGAGACGCCCTATTACAAATTTAAAATCGAATCTTAAGCCGGCTCCGGTGCCCAGCGCTAAATCATCCAGCAGGTATTTAAAGACAAATTTGGAACCAGGTCGGGATGAGTCCGTATTATAAGTCCAGATATTTCCGGCATCAAGGAAAAGTGCACCTTCAAGTATCCAGAAGAGCTTGAACCTGTATTCAGCATTTGCCTCGAGCTTTATATCGGCAGTCTGATTTACAAAACCGGTTTCTTCGTGATAATAAGAACCGGGACCCAGCGATCTGACCTGCCATGCTCTTATTCCGTTTGCGCCTCCCCCGAAGTATTGTTTTTCAAAAGGAATAGCCTTCGAATTTCCATAAGGAATTCCTACGCCTAAGAAGCCTCTGTAAACAACTGAACTTGCCTCATTCATAATGACATTATATCTGATATCAAAGTCAGCTCTGAAATATTGGGCAAAAGGTTGTCCTAATATATTATAGCTTCCATCTTTTTTTGACAAGCCGGCAATCTTACTAACCGCAGCAAGCATATTTCCGGATATTTCAGCGTTTACTCTGAGGAACCAGTAGTCATTCGATTTCTGAATCTTCTGGTTACTAAAAATAAAAGAATAATTTCCGCCAAGGATCATTACATCCTTATAACTATAGGCGAGGTATGAGGTAGTATCAATTTTTTTCTGGAAAGTATCGGCTATTGAAATCAGATTAATCAGGTCGAGCTGAATCGGATTTACAATATGAGTCTGGTAGTTATGAGCCACCCAGTTATACCCGAATGTGGCATTAGCCATGGTCCTGACGTAGAATGGCATTTTCTGGTAGTTGTAAGCAGCCAGAATTGTAGTCGATGGATTATATTTCTTTATGAAGCTTTCAGCTTTTAAAACCGGAAGAAGAAATTTTGGAAACCTGAGGCTCGTTTCTACACCGTATTCCTGAGTACTTCTTAAAGTATCACTATTTGAAAGAGCCTCATAAGCACCTTTAAGTTTCACATTAAACAACTCAGCCCCCCTGAAAAGGTTTTTATGCTGATAGACAAGGTTAAGCGCCCCTCCAAAATCGCCTGTTGTATTTGTGCCTTCAAGCTCTATCTTATATGACTGCTGATCAAGAAGTGTAAGCTGAATGAAACAATCCAGCAGCAAATCTTTATCTCCTCCTTCCGGTGTGGAATCATGCTCCTTAAAGTAAATATTAACAAGCCGGAATGTTTTTAAGGTTAAGAGGTGATTCTGTGTTTGTTCGGTATTTGTGACATTATAGACAGAACCTGGTCTTAAGTAAAGAGAATGGAGAATCAGATCATACTTAAGACTCGGTTTATCCTTTGGCGAAATGAAAAAATAATCTTTATAATTTATTGTATCGAGGCTCTGAAGGTATAAATCACCACCTTCCAGAACATCTTTCGGAACAAAATCGGGATAGATGTATATATTTTTAATTTTATAAATGGAATGAGTTACATAAACAGGTCGGCCGTTATCGTCAAGCTTCATGAAGTTTTTAACTCCATAGTGTATGTTTACCTGTCTGCCACCGATTGTACTATCGACCCTGAAAAAAATGTGGTCGCTTGAAAATCCATAAAATCCCCGGTCTTTTATAAACCTCTCAAACCGTGTCCGCTCAGCCTGAAGTATATCAACATCGTAGGGTTTGCCTCTCTCGATCAGACAGTTAACCGAATCAAAATTAAAAAGCTTTTGAATAAGGGTATCAGCAAATTCATAATAAAGATTCCTTATTGTATAAGGTGATTTCAGATACAGGTTATAATATACTTCAGACTTCCTCTTAGCAGTCCTTGTACTATCTATAACTTTACTGTCGAAATAACCTTTTGAAGCAACAAATGACTGAATCTGTTCTTTGCTTTTCTCAGTTGCAGCAGGATCGTGGATAACAGGCTCCTCCCCTATGTTTCTTAACCAGGAATGCGGCCATTTTTCTTTATTCAGATTGGAAAGGTTGTACAATCCAAGATGGAAACGGGTACCAAAAATCTTCTTATTCGGTTTTTGCCTTATATATGGAACAAGATCGCTTTTTTTTATGCCATCTTTGCCGACTGAGATATGGTTATTAGCCAGAAGGGTTTCTCCCTCAGGAACATATTTTGTAGGATTACAGGAATATATAAATGTTACAGAAAATAAAAGGAGAAGGAACTTTCTCATAAAATAAATCCTTTTATTTAAACTGTTTCTTTCCAAAATTGTACTTCAAAGCATCAGACAAATATACTTATTATACAAAACAACCTGAGATTGATGATCGTTATTAAAGAAAGATCTCACTATTTTTATAGCCGGGAAAATCCATAAAATAAATTCGATGATAAGTAAAAACAGGATTAAATTAATCCAATCGCTTCGCAGAAATAAGGTAAGAAATGATGAACAACTTTACATTATTGAAGGAGACAAACTTGTGAAGGATTATATTTTATCAGGGAGGACAATAAAGCTTCTTGCGGCAAAACCTGACTTTCTGAAGACTTTAGATTTTGAGCAGAAAGCCTTAATCACTGAAATTGAAACAGTTAATGTTGATGAACTTAAGCAGATCAGCGCACTTGTGACACCACATAATGCTCTTGCTATTGTTCAGATGTCTGCTCAGGAAATAATTCCTTCAGAGGTTTTTAAAGGTCTGTCGGTCGCACTTGATTTTATTCAGGATCCGGGCAATCTTGGGACAATAATAAGGGCCGCGGCATGGTTTGGTATCGGGCATATTATATGTTCAGAAAACTGTGTGGATGTTTACAATCCAAAAGTTGTCCAGGCATCAATGGGTGCATTGCTTAATGTAAATGTGGGTTACTTTGACCTGTCAGAATTTCTTGCAGGGGCTAATGAAAACGGAGTTGCAGTGTATGGAACACTTCTCGATGGTGAATCGATATACTCTGCCATGCTTGTCAGGAAAGCTGTAATCCTTCTCGGTAATGAATCAAAAGGTATCTCTCCTGATCTGTTGCCATTTATTTCAAACAGGCTGGCAATACCGAAATTTACA
>CAYPKL010000507.1:0-2869 GCA_964411285.1 uncultured Rikenellaceae bacterium | reverse complement strand
GTCGTAGCCTTTATCCTCAAGTTCCAGTGCCAGCTCTTTCCCGGCTGTTTTAACAATGCGTCCGTCATATAGAACATGAACCACATCAGGGACTATGTAATCAAGCAAACGCTGGTAGTGAGTAATCACTATGGCAGAATTATCGGGACGTTTAAGCTTGTTGACACCCTTGGCTACAACACGTAAAGCATCAATATCAAGTCCGGAATCTGTCTCATCAAGTATGGCAAGCTTTGGCTCAAGCATTGCCATCTGGAAAATCTCATTTTTCTTTTTCTCCCCGCCTGAAAATCCTTCATTTACTGATCTGTTTGCCAGTTTTGAATCAATCTCGACAAGTTCCTTCTTCTCACGCATCAGTTTGAGGAAATCCGATGCAGAAAGCGGTTCCAGACCTTTATGTTTGCGATGTTCATTAACTGCCGTTTTCATGAAATTAACCATACTTACTCCCGGAATTTCTATAGGATATTGAAAACCCAGGAAGATACCCTCCCTGGAACGCTCCTCGGGAGCCATTTCCAGAAGATTCTTACCAAAATATGTTACTGATCCTTCCAGAACCTCAACAAATTCTCTTCCTGCCAGGACTGCAGCCAGAGTGCTTTTGCCAGAACCGTTTGGTCCCATGATTGCATGAATCTCTCCGGGTTTTACTTCAAGACTTATTCCTTTCAGAATAACCTTTCCTTCAATAGCAGCTTTTAAATCTTTTATTACAAGCATGTTGAACTATAGTTACTTTCTTATCCTTAACCTACGCTTCCTTCGAGGCTGATCTGAAGAAGTTTCTGTGCCTCAACAGCAAACTCCATGGGTAGTTTATTAATTACCTCCCTTGCATAGCCGTTTACAATCAGAGCTATAGCATCTTCTGTAGAAATGCCCCGCTGATTGCAATAAAATATCTGGTCCTCCCCTATTTTGGAAGTGGTTGCTTCATGTTCAACAATTGCCGTCTGATTGTCCACTTCAAGATATGGGAAAGTATGCGCCCCGCATTTATCACCCAGCAGCAATGAATCACACTGAGAAAAATTACGTGCATCCTTTGCATTCTTAAGAACTTTGACAAGTCCGCGATAGCTGTTCTGACCATGTCCTGCCGAAATGCCTTTTGATACGATTGTGCTTTTGGTGTTTCTGCCGATATGGATCATTTTTGTTCCCGTATCTGCCTGTTGATAATTATTGGTGACAGCTACCGAATAAAATTCACCGGTGGAATTATCTCCGCGAAGGATACACGACGGGTATTTCCAGGTAATAGCTGATCCTGTCTCAATCTGTGTCCATGAGATCTTTGAGTTTTCCCCCCTGCACAGCCCCCGTTTTGTAACAAAATTAAAAATGCCTCCCTTACCTTTCTTATCTCCCGGGTACCAATTCTGAACGGTTGAATATTTTACTTCCGCATTGTTCTCGGCGATAATTTCCACAATTGCAGCATGAAGCTGATTCTCATCCCTCATAGGTGCCGTGCAACCTTCAAGGTAGCTGACATAACTCTCCTCATCAGCCACAAGCAGGGTCCGTTCAAACTGCCCGGTATTGGCTGAGTTGATTCTGAAATATGTCGACAATTCCATTGGACACCTTACTCCTTTCGGAATATAACAGAATGATCCGTCGCTGAAGACTGCAGAATTCAAGGAAGCAAAGAAATTGTCGGTGTATGGCACCACTGTACCCATATACCGTTTTACCAGATCGGGAAACTCCCTTACTGCCTCGCTGAATGAACAGAAAATTATGCCCATCTCAGCCAGTGTCTCTTTAAAGGTTGTCTTTACGGAAATACTGTCCATCACCGCATCAACCGCAACTCCGGAAAGATGTTTCTGTTCCTCAAGAGGAATTCCCAGCTTATCGAAAGTTTTTTTAAGTTCAGGATCAATATCATCAATGCTATCCAGAGTCACTCTCTGCTTTGGAGCAGCATAATATATAATATCCTGGTAGTTAATCGGGGGAATTTTCAGATTTGCCCATGTTGGCATCTTCATAGTCTGCCAGTACCTGAAAGCTTTCAGGCGGAATTCAAGCAACCATTCCGGTTCATTCTTTTTACCGGAAATAAGTCTGATAACATCTTCATTAAGACCACGGGGAATCTTTTCAGTCTCTATATCAGAAAAGAATCCGTATTTGTATTCGCCTGAAGTAACATCACTTATTATCTTATCCTGCTCTTTTTCCATCTGACAAATTTAACCATTCTTGACCTATACATTAATTAACAAGTTGAAATGTTAATTGTTAAATAAAAAATTGATTTTCTTCATCTGCCCTGAATTCGGAAACTGTCTTAAAAACCTTTACCTGCCTCTGAATCTCTTAAAGGAGATTTAATTAATTATCGCAAGTCTTACCCCCTTTTGGGGGCAGGGGTTGGCGTCAGGCTTTTTAAACTTATCCCTAAATCCCTCTAAATAAGCACGCAAAATTATTAAAATTTAAGCAATCAGGAAGGAATCTAAATGAATTTTAATCTATAATAAGAATATGATAAAAATCATTAAAAAGCCTCATTAATTATTACTCACAGCACGAAAATATTTATAATTTGGCGGCTTGTTAAATAATTAACAATAATCATTCTAAAACCTGATATATGAACAACCTTCAAGGATCATTCGTTATTAAAAACATAAAAAGGCTGTTTCTCTTAACTGCTGTATTACTTACTCCTCTATGCCTTTTTGCTGCCGGAGGAGAAGTCCCTTCAATCGGACCTGTTCGTGTTGAGTTTATCATATTTGGCCTTATCCTTCTCGGAGTTGCATTATTTCACAAACAGACATTCTGGGTTGCAGTGATCGGATTAACTGTACTTATGACTTTTATGCTTTTATTTGATCCTGGATTT
>CAYPKL010000506.1:0-6002 GCA_964411285.1 uncultured Rikenellaceae bacterium | reverse complement strand
TAATAAAGGTCCGTTCTGCAGTTTATTGCCGATTCGAGACGCATCGGGGCTTCCGAATCAAACGAAGCCTTTGTGCATAATCCTACAAGAGCAGTGACGGCATCGAAGAGGCGGCCTGCTCCTGATGTCAACGGGCTGTTTATATCCTTTATTATCATCTCTCTTACAAGGGCCAAATCATTGCTGTCGATCGACCTGAAGAGTCCAGCTGATTTGTAATCAATGCTGTCGCCAAAGTATTTAAACAAATACGAATAAGCCATTCTCCAGGGTTCTTCCGATGCTTTATCTCCTCCGGGCATTGGGACATAATCGAAATGGGTGTATCTTTCGAATCCCTCACTGTCAGCGATAAGAAATTCGCTGCCCCATATCCGGTCATCAGTTCCATAGCCAGTTCCATCCATGCATATTCCGATTACTTTTTCTTTAATACCATGTTCAGCCATACACGAAACAATATGTGCATGATGATGCTGCACTTTCAAAACCGGGATATTATATGTCTTTTCAAGAACAGCGGCATATTGAGTTGAGAAATAATCGGGATGAAGATCACATACAATGTATTCAGGTGAGAATCTGAAAAGTCCGAAAAAGCGTTCCAGTGATTCTTTGAAGAAATCGCAGGTCATTGCATTTTTAAGATCACCGATATATTGACTCATGATTACCTGGGAATCTTTGCCGATGGAAAAGGTGTTCTTTTGTTCCGCACCAAGGGCAAGGATCCCTTCAACTTTATAATTAAGATCGACAGGTCTGGGAACGTATCCTCTCGAACGACGGATCAGACTTACCTTTTTATTGATGATCCGAATTACCGAATCATCGACTCTGTTATGAATCTTCCTGTTATACATCACAATTGAGTCAGCAACCGGAAATAACAGGTCATTTGCCGGATCATCATCCGTAATAATAGGTTCGTCTGAAATATTGCCACTGGTAAGAACTATTGCATCAGTTTTAAGCACCCCGAACAAAAGATAATGGAAAGGCATGTAAGGCAGCATTGCTCCTATTGTATTAAGGCCATTGCTGACAGCCTCAGCCAATGGTTTCGTCTGCCTGAGCAGTACGATTGGCCTTCGCCAGGAAACCAGTTCTTTTTCTTCATATTCATCAGGAAGACAATATTCCTTTATTGCAGAAATATTTCTGAACATCACGGCAAAAGGTTTGGCTTCGCGCTGTTTCTTCGATCTTAATCTGATTACGGCGTTATTATTCATGGCGTCGCACATCAGGTGATACCCTCCTGTACCTTTTACCGCGATTGTCATCCCCGATTCTATCATCAACGATACTTCTTCAAGTATTTTTTCTGTACCGCTGATTGTTCTGCCCTTTGCTTTAAAAACATACTCCGGACCACATACATTACAGGCTACAGGCTGGGCATGGAACCTCCTGTCGAGAATATCATTGTATTCGGAACTGCACCTTTCGCACATTCTGAACTCTTCCATTGTTGTGCCTGCACGGTCATAAGGCAGCGCCTTGATTATTGAAAAGCGCGGGCCGCAATTTGTACAGTTTATTAAAGGGTAATTTATTCTACCCTGAAATGATGACATTTCTGCAAGACATTCATCACATACAGCTATATCGGGGCTGACTTCAGTGATCTGATTATCGACCAATTCACTTTTAATGATCTTAAAATGATCATAACCTGAAACCGGTTGCAGGTTGACTCCAATCGATTTTATATGGGAAGCAGGAGGAGCATATTCAAGAATATCATTGCTGAATTTTTGGATGGTTTCAATATCGCCATCAACATTTACCAGTACACCGTTTGTCCTGTTTTCAACCTCGCCATTCAGGCCATACCTGGCGGCAAGCCTGCAGATAAAAGGACGAAATCCGACTCCCTGGACCAGTCCCCTTATCAATATTTCACATCCTTGTATAATAACTCAATATTTTTAAGTCCGGTTTCCTTCATTATTTTATGCACATAGTAGATGACGCTTTCAAGTTCATCGCAGAGATTTACATTATTTACGACAACATCAGGCGGTACTTTAAGTAACACAGGAGCAAAATTCACAATCCCTTTTATTCCTTCCCTCACAAGTTCATCGCTAATCTCCTGCGCCGAGATCTCAGGCACAGCAATAATTGCCACCTTAACCCTAAACCTGTCGATGATCTCCTTCAGCCGGCTCATTGAATAAACAGGGATATCAGATCTGATCTTCTGCTTAAAAGGATCTATATCAAATGTAGCAACAATATTCATGTTGCGTTGCACGAACTTACTGTACTTTGATAATGCAAGACCGAGGTTTCCCATTCCGATCAGAACAATGTTATGATCTTTGTTCCTGTGAAAAATAGTTTCCATTTTTTCAAGGAGATCATTTATTTCATATCCGCCGCGCTTATTACCTCTTATGCCGAATTCAGAAAAATCTTTTCTGACCTGGTCGGAGGTTACCCCTGTTTCATTTGCCAGAGTGTAGGAAAAGACCTTTTCCACTCCCATCATTTTCAGTCTCGCAAGACATGCCCTGTAAAGAAAAATACGCTTAAGGCTGTTTTTTATTACGTATTTTGTGATTTGTTTCACATCAATTTATTTTTAATTTAATTTATCTGCAATTTAAATAATTTTTTTATTATCAAAAAATATTTATATCAATCTGATTTATTGTTTTTTATATATTTCATGTTTTTAAATGACAATATTTTATTTTATTTTTATTGACTTTTACTCCTAATGATTATATTTTTATATGTGAATCTTCTCACATAAATGCAAAACATAAGCATAAACAAGGAAGAATGGGATAAAACAATAAACCAATTGTTATTATCCTTCTCCATTTTCGCCACAGTAAAAGACGAATTTGGTCTGGACTATGAGAAGATCACTCCGGATAATATTGGCAGGATTACTTATAACACTGCAAAGCCGGCAACTTCCCTCAAAACATTCTTTCTCCCTGTAAAAGAAAATGTTACCTCGGATGTTTTACCTGAAGAGCAGCGGATTATTATCGGGGCGCCTAACTGTGACCTTACTGGTTTAAAGCTTCTCGATGAAATTTACCTCGACAAGGACTTTAATGATATTTTCTACCGGAGCCGTCGCGAAAATACAATATTGATTGCCTCTGATTGTTTCCAGAAGCAGGAACACTGTCATTGCACTACCTACGGTATCAGACCCTTCGCGGAAGCAGACACCGATCTTGCAGCAATACTTGTGGAGGATCAGATTGTTTTACGAATTGTATCCTCACGGGGTGAAGATTTCATCAACCGGTTTGTTCCCGGCAAATCTCATGAAGTTGAACATTTGATTTCTTTAATTGATAAAGCTCATAAGAGATCCGAATCTGTATTGAACGATTCCAATCAGGGAGTACCGGACTATAAAAACACAGGAAAGCTCCTGATGGAAGCCGGGCCGGAGGTATGGAAAAAATTTTCTGCCGGATGTGTTTCATGCGGAGCCTGCACAACTATCTGCCCTACATGCTCATGTTTCCTTCTGATAGATAAGCCCGGTTTTAACAAGGTAAAACAGATGGATGCCTGCCAGTACCCCGGATTTGAAAGAGTTGCCGGAGGTGAAGATTCCCTGTTCGTACTGCCTGACCGGTTCCGGAACAGGTATCTGTGCAAATATTACTGGAAGCCTCAAAAATTCATTTCAATAGCCTGCACAGGATGTGGAAGGTGTATTGAAGCATGCATTGGAAAGATAAACAAGAATGAATTATTCATGGAATTGGCAAACGGCCGGTCATGACTAACGAAAAGAACATATACAAGCCGATAAAGGCAAAGCTGACTGAGGTCATCGATGAATCACCTTTGATTAAGACATTTGTACTGGTTCCCGAAGAAGAGTTTTCATTCGGTACAGGGCAGTTTATAGAATTATCAGTCGACGGCGTTGGTGAGGCTCCCTTCACTCCTTCCTCCTCCCCTCATGTAACTGAAAAGCTTGAAGTAACTGTAATGAGGACAGGCTACGTAACTGAAATCATGCACAAGCTGAAACCGGGTGCTTTTATGGGTATCAGAGGTCCGTTTGGCAGGGGTTATCCTGTGGAAAAGTTCTTCAGAAAAGAGGTATTGATACTTGGCGGTGGGTGCGGACTGGCTCCGATAAGATCGTTACTTTATGCACTTGAACATATTAAGGATAAGCTCGAAAAAGTAATACTCTGCTACGGGTCAAAAACCCCGACTGATTGTATTTATAAACCCTTGTTTACCAGACTTAACAATATCGATAAATTTACAGCTTACCGGACAGTCGACAAACCTGATGATGGCTGGGATGAGTCGGTAGGTGTGGTAACCGCATTGCTGAATAAAATCAGGATTAACATGGCCAATTCTGTTGCTGTGGTATGCGGACCGCCAGTTATGATGAAATTCGGTACTATCAGGCTTCTGGAATTAGGGTACGAAGAAGATCAGATCTACCTCTCAATGGAAAAAAACATGTCTTGTGGACTTGGTAAATGCGGACACTGCATGATGGGTGAATTTTTTGTCTGCAAGGATGGCCCTGTTTTTACGTATAGCGAATTAAAAAACACACCGGATATTTGGAAATAGGAAAATTAAGAGTCAGTTGAAATGTCTTATTATTATTTTGAATAGACTTTAAAACCATGAAACTTACTGAAGCTGATCTGAAAAAGATAAGATTTTTTGATAACTACACTGACAAACAACTTAATACAATTGCAAAGATGAGCTCGGTCAGGGAGTTCAAAGTAAAGGAGATCCTGTTTGAACAGTATGATGAGCTTTCCGAGGTTTTTGTTTTGCTTGAAGGATCAGTGTCGCTTGGCATAAGCCTTGCGCAGGAAAAAAGGATCCATCTTGGCACTATTGAAGAGGGTCAGCTTTTTTCGTGGTCCGCAGTTTTTGCTCCTTATATATCCACCGCCTGGGTGATGGCGATAACTCCTGCCAAAGTCATTTCAATAGATGCAAAAAAGCTTAGCATGGAGATTGAAAAGGATTGTGATTTTGGATTTAAAACTATGTCAAAAATTGCACAAACTATTTCTCACCGCCTTAGTGACACGCGGTTTCAGCTTATGAACCAAATGATGCTTTAAAATCAGGAATAATGACCCAAAGCATTCTGATAGATATGATAAAGCTCCGATCAATCATGGTTGAAAATCCTGATCTTAAAATTTCTGAGGGGTATTTCTTTCAATCAATGAATCCTAATGGTCTCAAGACGATAAGGGAGCTTGCCGTTTTCAGATTTACCTGCAGAAAATGCGAAGATGCACCTTGCATTAGTGTCTGTCCCGCTGATGCTCTTGAAAAGGACGGTGACGGCATAATTGACCGTCACACAAATCTCTGCATTTCATGCAAATCGTGTGTCACAATCTGCCCCTTTGGTACAATGATGACAGACTTTTTCAGCCATCACCTGAATAAAGATCTATTTTATGATCTGAACGATAAAAAGGAGATGGAACTGTTCGTTGATGCCTGCCCTCCGGGTGTAGCCTCATTAGGTGAATTTAAAGAATCACCTGAAGAAAATATTTACAGGGTCAGCGATAAGCTGCTTGTCAGGGAATATCTGTATGCTTCAGAAAAACCAACTTAGAAAACAACAAATAGTAAACAAAATAAGATATACAACAAATAATTATCGTGTTACAATATATTTACACATGTTAAACGATAATAATTCAACGATAAACACAAAACACTAAACACTAAACGCATAACGCTTGTTTTTATGGCAGTAATTCTTTTTTATTTTCTTGTTTTTCCCGGATTGCTTTTTGCAGCCATTACCGGAGCGCTCCTGTCATGGTTCGACAGAAAGATAAGTGCCAGGGTCCAGTTCCGGAAAGGGCCGCCTTTACTGCAGCCGTTTTACGATTTTTTTAAATTACTTCTGGTGAAAGAAACAATACTTCCAAAGAAAGGTTCCCCGGTAACATTTCTTATGGCCCCTGTATTTTCAGTATTTGGAGCAACAATGGCCG
>CAYPKL010000505.1:0-5952 GCA_964411285.1 uncultured Rikenellaceae bacterium | reverse complement strand
CCTGTTGTCGATTGCATAATAATTATTGCCTTTTTTATTCTTCAGGAATGCAGAAGTTGGCGAATCAAAATTACCTGAATAAAAAATAACAAGCATATAATCAATAAGATTATCTAAATTGACCTGAACCTCACCTCCTTTTACAGGGTTCCCGTTTTCATCTTTACCCTCTACATTGAAATAATCTTTGTTTGAAATAAATCCGTTAGAGCATAATTCCCATAGCTTTTGCCATGATTCAAGATTCCCATCAGTTGCTTCAACGGTATAACTCCAGTCTTCAATATTGATCTTCAGAACATCGTAGTCTTCCTCGTTACCGCCAAGATAGGATGATGCAAATCGCGCTTCCGATCTCTCCTGTGTCTGATACAGGCCCCAAAACATTCCATCTAAATACAGATGGTAATACCGGCTCCTGGTATAGGGCTGATCCATATCCCTCTGGGTATCTCTTGAAAAAACTTCCCTGACAAAAGAACTGTTATTCCAGCCATTGCTCCAGGAATAATCCTGATCCGTCCTCAGATCAATTTTATCGAACTGGTTTGTACCTTCATCACCGAACAAAGGATAATCAAGTATATCATTCCCGTACTTTTCCCTGAAAAAAAGTCTGAAACCATGTTTCAGGAAAGATCTTCCCCTGCTGGATCCGCCTCTTATCCTTAGTCCTGCATTCACCGTAAAACCTTCAGATCCATCAGGATTGATAAGTTCAACACTGCACTCCCTTTCCCAATCGGTGCCACGGCCGGTTGCATTAACATAAATCCCTGAATCGGGATCAAAAAGATTTTTCAGGTCGGTAGCCACTGAAATCGTTGGTATTGACAGAAGGGCGTCATCCACAAGACCGGAGTATTCAGGATCGTTCACAACAGCAGCATCCATTTCAAGATCAATCTGCTGACCGTTAATGCTCCCATCCGGCCACTCTCCCCCTGGCCAGGTCTGCGTCTTTACCTTTTCCGGGAAAATGTAACTCCTTGTTGCAGGGTATGAAGGGGTGAATCCTGATTTTGTAATTGAAGCTCTCACAATCACAGCCGGAGTAAGAGGTCTCCCCTCATGGTTTTCAGGATCGATCAGAACAGAAGCCGGTGAGTTAACTATAATGCTGTTTGATGAATTCTGCGGATTACTTCCATCAAGTGTAATGATGATCTGAGAAGCCGGATCAGAAGATGTAAGTGTAAGATAAAAAGGAGCGCTGTAAAAACCTGAACTGACTGAAAATACAACTCCTCCATTATCCTGACTGCCGGATAAATAAAGCTGAGAACCAAGTGTCAGCACTATTATCAGTATCTGTATTTTTATCCCGTATTTCCCCACTCTTTCAGGTTCCTATATTATTTTAAGCGACTGAAAAGATCTTCTGTTTTTTACATACCAAAAACCCCGGACCTTACTGCCATAAACAATCTGCATATTAAAAGTTCTGTACTCACCCTTTTCTCATGTCCCTGATATAAAACAGGTACCTTCACTTACGTACGCCTGTATTACCTCCTTTTGATAATGTAACATCAAGGGGTATGTTTGTTTTAAATGATCCGCACGTAAAATCGGGTATTCTTATAGAATTTGATTCGTTTGCGACTGACCATTCGCTTAACGGAACTATTGAACTCCATGCTGCAGCATCATAAACATCCTGTTCAGGGGGAAGTCCATTCCTCAGACAATCGATGAGACGCCAGTTCATTAAAAAATCCATGCCACCGTGACCACCGATACCTTTAGCCAGTTCTCCCATCCGTTTAACTATTTCCGGAGTATAATTTTTCGACAATTCCTCCATCTCCTGGTCATTAAGCCATTCATCATTGCCTTGCGAAATTCTGCCCGGAAGAGGATATTTCTGGTAGATTCCTTTTGTACCACTTACCGTGTGAATACGTGAATAGACACGAGGGCTTGTAATATCGTACTGCAGCATAATTGTTTTCCCATTATGGGTTCTGATTATGGAGGTATTCATGTTGCCACGGTATGAGTCTGTATCAAATTCTTTGTAGAAACTATCACTTTTTGCAAGTTCCGAAGCCATCTTCCCCATAATAAAGTCGTTTGACGACATTGAAGACATGACAGTTAATCTGTCGCCCCGGTTGATATTCATTACCTGGCAAACCGGTCCGATGCCATGGGATGGATACAGATTACAATTCCGGTGCTGACTTTCTCTTACACGCCACATATCTTCACCTTCCGGTTTTATAAAATTGTTTTGATGGTGGAGATACCCGGCATCAGCATGAATTATCTCTCCGAAAAAACCCTGCCGGACCATATTGAGAGTCAAAAGCTCAAAGAAATCGTAACAGCAGTTTTCAAGCATCATGCAATGTTTTTTCGTCCTTTCAGATGTCTCAACTAATTTCCATGCCTCTTCAAGAGTAGAGGCTGCCGGGGCTTCAACTGCTACATGCTTCCCATTCTCCATTGCACAAACAGCCATTTTGGCGTGAAGCGGTCCTCTGGGCACGGCGATGGAAATCAGATCAATATCAGGATTTTTGCAGAGATCTGTCCATGAATCTTCACTTCCGCCATATGCTACAGCCTGAGGTAACCCATATTTAGCAAGAATCTTTTGTGAATTTTCAACCCTGACCATCCTTCTATCGCACAGAGCTTTAATCTCTACACCTTCAAGATTTGCCATAGCATCGACATTAACCGGGCCGCGGTTCCCCAGACCGATAAATCCAACACGAACAGTTTCCAGCCTGGGAGCCGAATAACCACACATATTAAAAAGTTGTGTGTGTTCCTGTTCGGAGATCTTTTTGGTATGAGCAAATGGATCTGATTGCCTGATTCTTTGGCCGGCACTTATTCCGGGCATACATGTAGCCATCATCCCGGTACCGGTAATCTTAATAAAACTCCTGCGATTTGTTTTCATATATTGAAATATTATTAAAAAAAGAACCTTCCTGACATATCCAATTGCCAGACTTACTTTCCAATATCTCTCAGTTTCATCCTCTTAAAAACTATTCCTTCATATGGTGATTTTATTCCGGCTTCATAAAGATAACCAATATCCCCTGAGCGTAGTATTGTAAGATCTGAATAAGCAGCAGGTCCTGCATGAAGAACCTTTGAAAATGTCCAGGTTTTACCTCTGTCATAACTCATCCGCAAAGTCATTTTTTTTCGCGAATTTTCATCTGCAGGATTTGAAAAGAACAAAATATCCTTTTTGGGATGGTTCAGCAGGCTGCCCTGGCAGATAGGTTCTATGAGAACCGGATCAGAACAGATTTCGCTCCATGTCAGACCACCATCATCACTTAATGAGATTTTTCTCGCTTTTTGGGTACGGTCATAATTACGCATGTTAAGCATAAGCTTTCCTTCCGGCAGTTCTGCCACTGAACACTCATTCACCTGATCCTGCGGAGTGGTTCCTCCCGGTTGCCAGCTTTTGCCGTTATCATCGGAAAAGATAATGTGTGAATAGTATTTTTCAGTTCCTGACTCAATATGATCGCACGGAATTATCAATCGGTTCCTGAATTCTCCGTTTTTTACCTGAATCCCATGACATGGACCAGTAGCATACCAGGTCCAGTTGCTTTTCTTCACCGATCCGGTAATTTCATATGGTTCTGACCATGTTTTGCCATCATCTGAAGATTCCATAATATATATTCTGCGGGTATCCTTGCTTGTGCCTTTGATGATTTCAGGTTCCTGATCAGATCCAAGATTCCAGGTGGCTAAAAGATAAATTTTTCCGGTTATTCTGTCCTGTACCGGTGCCGGATTTCCGCATACATGATCGCCATCGTCCCAGATGACTGTAAGTCCGCTCCATGATTTCCCGTTGTCATCCGAGCGTTTCATTAAAAGATCGATATCTCCGGTGTCGGAAGAACTGTTTTTCCTTCCTTCGGCAAATGCAAGCAATATGCCTGTCTTTGTTGTTATTATTGCAGGGATCCTGAATGTATTATAACCACCGGTACCACTTTCAAACAGATAGCTTTCCGGTTTATCAGGGTCAGGAAGATTACAGAGTGCCGGGTTTATTAAGAATGAAAAAAGAATTAAGTTCAGAAAGATAACCGGCGTAATTTTCATAAGAGCAGAGTTTGCTCTTCAAAAATAACCATAAATCAGATACCAAAATTACACATGCCTGTTGTTCTTCCGGAATTTCCTGTCGACATCCTTTCTTGTTTTGACATCTTTTCTTGCCTTTACATTATGCTTTGAATAGAATGCCTTGTTCCTGCCCATCTGCAGGTTATCCTGAAGCATCAGCCCTCTTAGCTGGCTCTGGTTTTTCCTGCTGGCGGAACAACTTTCAAACGCCACAGCCAGGAAAAGCATTATAACTATCGGTATGATTAACTTTTTCATTTTTCAGCATTTATCCATTTCCTCACAATAAACGGTTTCAAGGTTTGTTCGTTATACCCGGAAATCAAACACGTTTGCCTTTTATACGGATCCTTTTAAAAAAAGTTCCAATCTGTAATAACTATCTCTGTTTTACCGTTTATATGATGACACCATTACCTATGAAAAATGAGAAGCAAAAAATCGAATAATTCAAAGAACACTAAATTCGTCAGGATTGACAACTCCACCTGGATTGAGGCAGACATTTGGGTTCCTGATGAAGTTGCAAGGATGCAATTCCTTCAAAAGGTACAGATCACCAGACCGGGTTCATTTGCAGGTCAGGTCAATAATGACAATTTTTTCGCAAGAAGCTGATCTTACGGCATCCGGTAATGACCGGATGCACCTGATGTACAACAGGTTCTGGAATAATTTATATAATCCCTAAATTTCTTCCAGTATGACATTTATAATATTTATCTTACTTTCTCCAGGTTGTAAATAAGGCAAGATCCCTTCTTCCCTGAGCAACTTCCTGTTTTTAACGGGAACGTTCCCTGGTTCAAGTCCAAGAACATAATCACCCTGCCCCATCATCTTCCACTGAGTAAAATATGGCAGTGTGGATTTATCAAATCTTATTGTAAGAGCAATCCCGGCTTTTTTATTTTTCAAAGCAACTTCTGCCCAACCTGATTCATCCGACTTCAAAACATGAAAATAAACCTGTTCTTCAAATCCGGCCTGAGGTTTCATAAAATGCCTGAAATCATTTATTCCCGATAAAGCTGTTTCATCTCTTGGAATTGTCTTTTCAGGATCAAATATCAGTTCGGCATCTTCACTGAGCAACGGATATCCAAAGTTCATGTGGTACAGAATATTAAAAGGGCTGACCGCATAGCCAAAGTTGGTAATCGTATCGGTAATATGAAGTGCATTCTTACCCAGCGTTGTGGTTATTTCCCGCTCAAGTCGCAGTTTATTGCCGAACAAGATTCCTTCATCAATAATGCCTTTCAGTTTTATGTGATATTCATCACCTGACCATCCTGATAAATCGGCCACCTGTCTGGCAGGAATAGTTGAATACCTTCCATGCAGACCAAGCTCCTCCGTACCGTCCTTTACCGGCGATCCTAAATATGTAAGACCGCATGTTGTCAGAAGTCCGCCTGTAAATGTGCGCAGCCATCCAATGCTTTCAGGTTCATAAAATGCCGGGTGCGTTTCTCCCGTACAGGTCAGGTAAACGAGGTTTACACCCTTGAAGCTGGCCAGGGAAATATCCATACCCCTGTCAGGCAAAACTGTAAATTGCAGCCCGTTACCGGTATTTACATCAATCGCCCGGATGTTCCGGCTCCTGCCATCTGTAAGCTCATAGTGCCTGGTCCCCCCTATCTGAGCCTGATTACCAATATATTGTTGCAACTCTCTCCTTTCCATTTCAAATAGTTATTGAAGTTTTTAAAATAGCCGATTTATAACAGGCTTCCAGTACTTTCTGATTCCGAAGCCCAAGAGTAAAGTTATTTGACGGAAGCCTGTTTTCCAGAACGGCGCAGCTGAATTCCTCAATTT
>CAYPKL010000504.1:0-3902 GCA_964411285.1 uncultured Rikenellaceae bacterium | reverse complement strand
ACTGAGAATTTATATTATCACTGAGTTTGTAAGATTTTTTATGATCTGAAATTTTTTCTCCGATTATTTCTATCCGGGCAAGGTCAGAAACACCCAGATTTGTCTGGGCGCAGTAATTAAGATAACCTACTTTTGAAAAATCAATCCCCATAAGCTCAATTCCTACCCGGTCAGCAGCAAGCCAGTCGGTTCCTGCCACGCAAATACGGTGATCGACCGGTGTTCCATTTCCTGGGCCATTGCCTTCCATACCTTCAAAGCCGTCGATTACTGCCAGATGAGGGTGTAATTGATTTGCCAGGGCATAAAGGTTATAATTTATTCCCCGGAAACCGCTGCCGTGTACTATTGGTTTGTCATTTCTGGCTCCCTGCTTCCTGTTTGGACCCCAGCTAAAGCCTTCATCCTTTATCGGAGCCCCTAAAACTATATTCTTTAGAGATAATGTTGCTAAAACCCTGTCGTGCGTTTTCATTCTGGCCACAGAAACAATGTATGAATCAGGGTTATGAAGTAGATTTGAAATTCTTACGGGATGCGGTTTGAAATCTTTTTCATCAAACACATAAATTATGTCAAATTTTTCCCTGTCGAGATCAACGAGTTTCACCTTGTATTTATCAGCCAATCTGTTATATCCGAAATTACTATAACCTTCAAATGTGGGTCCTCCGGCAGCTGATTCTGCAATAATGGCATTTTTTAGCTTATTTATCGACTTTAGGAATTCAAGGATCCCCTCAAGTGTATCTACGTGAGTAGATGCTAGTTGTGAATTAGTAGAAACGTTATTGGGCTTAAGAACCACTATTTTTTCTCCTATAGCCTGTTTTATCTGCATTGAAAATGGCTGAAGAGCGCGGAAGGCAAGGTCGGCCCTGTTATCTCCGGAAGTAAGAGCTACCTGTGTCAAAAAAGACCCCTGCTCTTCAAAAGAAGCCAGTGTTTTAATCTGGCCAGAATAAGCAACAGCCAATCCACCCATTATGGATGTTTTAAGAAAATTACGGCGGTTTATATAATCCATAATCTTAACATTATTTGCGTTTTATACCAACAGAAGATTCAGATCATAAAATTATAGCAGTTTCACCTGAAAAAAAGCTAAAAATTGTTAAAATAACAAGTTTTGCAGATATAATTCCAATGGTTTATCTTCGTCCTGCAAAGCAGTTAAGAAGAATCATTCCATGTCAATTGTAGTTCAAAATGTTACAAAGCTTTATGGAGCGCAGAAAGCTTTGGAAAATGTATCTTTTGAAATCGGTACAGGTGAGATTGTAGGTTTTCTGGGGCCAAATGGCGCAGGAAAATCGACAATGATGAAAATTATAACCGGTTTTATTCCTGCATCTTCCGGATCTGTAAAGGTTAATGGTCTTGAAATAGAATCCGGGGCTTCAGAAGTAAAAAAGATAATCGGATATCTCCCCGAAAATAATCCTCTTTATCCTGAAATGTACGTTAGGGAGTACCTCGGATTTGTGGCATCATTATATAAATCAGACATTCCTCATAACAAAGAAGTTGACAAAGTTATTGAGACTACCGGACTGGCACCGGAACAGAACAAAAAGATACGTTCCCTTTCAAAGGGCTACAGGCAGAGGGTCGGCCTGGCACAGGCGCTGATTAATAATCCGGAAGTGCTTATTCTCGATGAGGCAACAACTGGTCTCGATCCTAACCAGGTTGTTGAAATAAGGAACCTTATACGCGAAACAGGAAAAGAAAAAACTGTGATGCTTTCAACTCATATTATGCAGGAAGTTGAAGCAATCTGCGACAGGGTTATAATTATCGATAAAGGGATAATTGTGGCTGATGAGGAGAAAAAGGATATTTATTCAAAGATACGTCAGGCAAAACAGGTCATACTTGTCGAATTTGAAAGGGATCCGGATGAAGCATCGCTTAATGCAATACCTCTTGTTGAGTCAGTAAAAAAGACAAAAGGGAACACGTGGCAGATTGAATCTTCATTTGAACAGGACATCAGGCCGGCAATTTTTTCATTTGCTGTCAGCAATAACCTGACAGTCCTGTCACTTCAAAAGAAAGAAAATAATCTTGAGGAGGTCTTCCGGATACTGACCAATGGTTAATGTTTTTCTTTGTATTTCTTATTAATTCTTGCTTTATTTGCAGATCAAAATCTGGTGGAAAGATTTGTACTGATTGCAACCACAGGAAAAAATGCTAAAACTTCAGTTATTCCGTTATAACAATCAGATAAACTTTCAATTTTTAGTAATTGTTAAATTAAAAATTTAATTAATGGGATATTTATTTACGTCCGAGTCTGTTTCTGAGGGTCACCCTGATAAAGTAGCCGATCAGATTTCTGATTCATTGCTTGATGAATTTCTTCGCTGGGATCCTGAGTCAAAAGTTGCATGCGAAACTTTTGTTACCACAGGACTTGTTTTATGCGGAGGGGAAGTACGAACTGATGGCTGGGTGGATGTACAGGAGACAGCACGCAGGGTGATCAGGAAGATCGGCTATACAAAAGCTGAATACCGTTTCGATTGCGACTCCTGCGGAGTTATCTCAACAATTCACGAACAATCAAGCGATATAAGCCAGGGTGTGGTACGTGAAAAACCAGAAGATCAGGGTGCCGGCGACCAGGGAATGATGTTCGGCTATGCCTGCCGCGAAATGGAGAACTATATGCCAATGAGCATTGAACTTGCCCATATTCTTCTGCAGGAACTTGCCGCCATTAGGCACGAAGGGAAACTGATGAAATACCTGAGGCCCGACAGCAAATCGCAGGTTACTATCGAGTATGATGATAATAACAAACCTGTACGTATAGATACTATAGTAATCAGCACCCAGCACGATGAATTTATCCTTCCAAAAGACGGATCGCATAATTCAGAGAAAGCCGCTGAGAAAGAAATGGTAAAGAAAATTACCGAGGACCTGAATAAAATCCTGATCCCAAGGGTAAAGAAGACTCTTCCTGCCGGAATTCAAAAGCTTTTCAGGAGCGACATGAAACTGCTTGTCAATCCTACAGGCAAATTCGTAATCGGAGGACCTCACGGAGATACCGGCCTTACCGGCCGGAAAATAATTGTTGATACCTATGGCGGCCACGGAGCTCATGGCGGTGGGGCATTTTCCGGTAAGGACTCATCAAAAGTCGACAGATCAGCTGCATATGCAGCCCGTCATATTGCAAAGAATCTTGTTGCTTCAGGAGCTTGCGATCAGACCCTTATACAGATAGCTTATGCAATCGGGGTAGCCAGGCCGGTGGGATTATTCGTAAATACTTATGGCACTGCAAAAGTAAAAGATAAAAAGGGAAATATTCTTCGCGACAGCGAATTAGGATCAAAGCTTGAAGAGCTTTTTGATCTGAGACCATATTCGATAGTACAGAGGTTTGGTCTGAAGAATCCCATATTTTCCCCGACAACCACTTACGGCCATTTCGGACGCGATTTTGTGGTCAGGGACGTTGAAGTTTATTATGATGGTCCTGGTTGCAAGCCAAAGAAAATCAATGGTAACGGTAAAAAAGTTTATACTAAAAAAGTGGAATTTTTTGCCTGGGAAAAGCTTGATTATGTCGATAAAATCAAAAAAGCATTCAAATTTTAAACAAATCAGAAAGCAGCTTTTACAATTCTTGCAACATTATCGGAACGGCCAAGGGTATAATAATGTATTCCCGGGACTCCTTCCTTTATAAGCTCTTTTGATTGCATAACCGCCCATTCTATGCCCACTTCCCGTGCATTTTTATCGGTCCTGCAGTTTTTCAGCGCCAGAACAAGTTCATTCGGCATATCGATGTGGAATGTCTGGGGAAGCAGATTAATGTCATTAAGTGCTGAAACAGGCTTTATCCCTGCAATAACCGGTACATCAATCCCCATACT
>CAYPKL010000503.1:0-2685 GCA_964411285.1 uncultured Rikenellaceae bacterium | reverse complement strand
AAACCACGTAATTCCAAAAAAGGTTTTATGACAAATGGCATGGTCTGGAGGGTGATGTACCAGGGTATAATGATAGGCGCAATTCCTCTTGTGGCTTTCATAACAGGACTAAAAGAACAGGGCGTTGCCCTGGGTCAGACGATGGCATTTGCAACACTGATGTTTGCACAACTTGTTCATGTAAGGAATCTTCACTCTAAAACCAAATCATCACTTTCAATAAGTCCGTTCAAAAACTTACCATTGATTGGCGCAATAGCTGTTTCAGCAGGACTGGCACTCATTGTTCTTCTTATACCCCCAGTTCGTGATGCATTCAGCCTTGTAGCAATGGATGGGAAACACTGGCTTGCAGTCGTGCTTATGTCATTTATCCCTATAGTGGTCGTTGATCTTTTCAAATTGTTCAGAATCAACACTGCCAGGGATGAAAGAGATAACTGATAAGAAAAAGGGAACTAAACACTTTGGATTAAACAGAAACCTCCTTTTTACCGGGCTTACCAGCTTTCTTACCGACACCTCCGTAAAAATGGTCTATTCGGTAATGCCTGTGTTCCTGCTGTCTATTGGTGCATCAAAGACCAGCCTGTCGTTGATTGAAGGAATTGCTGAAAGCACTGCAGCTCTGATTAAGGCGCTGTCGGGCTTCTGGAGCGATAAGATAGGCAAGAATAAACCATTTATGCTTATTGGTTACGGTTTGTCGGCCCTGATAATTCCGCTTTATACAATTGTGGTAACTCCGTTACATGTTCTTTTACTGCGATTCACTGAACGATTTGGCAAAGGAATCAGAACCGCACCTCGCGACAGTCTTATTGCCGGTTCTGTTACCAATAATGAAACCGGAAAAAGTTTCGGTTTGCAGAAAGCAATGGATAACAGCGGTGCAATTGCCGGACCTCTTATTGCTTTTGCATTATTGTCAACCTTCACCGAAAATTACCGGCTTATCTTTTTGCTGGCCGGTATCCCTTCCATCCTGGCTATTTTTGTGATAATTTTTGGCATTAAAGAAGCCAGAATAAACAAATCTGAACTTTTTACAAGGTTTCATTTCAGGGACTTTCCAAAGAAGTTTTATTTCTTTCTCGGGATTATTTTCATCTTCACCTTAGGAAATTCCACCGATGCCTTACTCCTGGTCAAAGCCAATGAAGTCGGGGTAAAAGTCGCATTCATTCCACTCGTTTATCTAATCACAAGCGTTGTATCAGTTTTGTTTTCCATCCCCTTAGGTTCACTTTCGGACAGAATTGGAAAAGAAAAATTACTTATCGCCGGATTCCTTATTTATGCTGTTGTTTATTATGGTTTTGGTGTTACTGACAGCATAACAACAATAGTAACCCTTTTCGCGATGTACGGGTTATACTCGGCTGCTACCGACGGAATCCAGAAAGCATTCATCTCCGATATAATTGATAAAAATAAGAAAGGAACCGGACTTGGCATTTATAATGCCCTGCTTGGCATCACTTTGTTGCCGGCAAGTTTAATAGCCGGCCTCCTTTATGATAAAGTGAATTCCTCAGTGCCTTTTTATTTTGGAGCCATAACAGCGCTCCTGTCAGCGGTTCTGATGTTTATCTTTCTCAGGAGTAACAGGAGAAAACAAGTATCTGTACCATAAGAAAAATTATTTTTGTTAGTTTCGTACTGCGACAATATTAAATTTATATCGTCTTTTACAAAATTCTAACCAGAACCAGCAGATAATGGGAAAAGGAAAAACTGCAGTTGTAATAGGTGCCGGCATCGGGGGAATAACCACTGCAGCATTTCTGGCAAAACACGGCTATTCGGTTGATGTTTATGAAAAAAATTCGGGACCTGGCGGACGCTGCGGCCAGCTTATCCGTGAGGGACACAGATTTGATCTTGGTGCAACCATGCTTTTAATGCCGGATATTTACAGGGAAGTATTTAACTCATTGGGGCTGGAGCTTGGGAAAAACGGAGATATAACCCGACTGGACACCCTCTACAAAATTTATTTTGATGACGGAAAAACCATTTTCTTTTCTTCCGACGAAAAAAAAATGGAGCCTCAGCTTGAAAAAATTGAACCTGGCAGCTTCATCAAAGCACAGGAATATATTTCGAGAGGTTATGAGTTTTTCCAGCTGGCCCTCAGGAAGCTTATACGAAGAAATTTCTATAACTTTTTTGAATTTGCGACTTTCGGGAACCTGGTTCTGCTGATTAAGCTGAAGACCTATATTTCTCATCACAATTACATAAAGAGATACTTTAAACATCCTCATCTCAGAATGGCTTTTACGTTCCAGAATATATATGTAGGTCAGAGCCCTTTTGATTCTCCCGCCCTCTTCTCAATGGTACCTGCCGCTGAGCTTGTAGAGGGATCGTATTTCCCAAAGGGTGGTATGTATGCTATTGTTCAGAAGCTTACCGATGAAGCGCAAAAATCGGGAGTTAAGTTTCATTATAACATTATTGTTACCGGTATTCTAACAAAAGGAAAAAAGGCCGAAGGAATTTCACTGTATGAGGGACAGGAAGTGAAAGCAGATATCGTTGTTACGAATGCTGACCTGCCTTATGCTTACAGGCATCTTCTGCCCGACAGGAGAGCATCAGAACGACTTGACAGGAAGAAGTACTCTTGTTCTGCAATGTGCTTCCACTGGGGTGTCGGCAAGTTTTATCCTCAGCTTG
>CAYPKL010000502.1:0-2578 GCA_964411285.1 uncultured Rikenellaceae bacterium | reverse complement strand
ATTTAAAAAACGTTTCTCAAACAGATACCTTACTGGTAATTATATGCTCTGGGAGAGCATCCTGCACCCATTTGTTTCTCTGAAGGAGAAGGATGTTAATAACCTCCGGTGTAACCGGAGGTATATTGCCCCTCGCCACCTTCAGCTCCGAAGGAGCTGGATAATACATTTATAGAATCGTTTCTCAAACAGATACCTTACTGGTATTAACATACTCCGGAGTAGCTGGACAATATCGATTTCAAAAAAGTATCTCTGACTGACAACCAACTGTAAATGACATGCTCCGGAGGATCATCTCGCACCCATTTGTTTCTCTGAAGGAGAAATATGTTAATAACCTCCGGTGTAACCGGAGGTAAGTGACACACACAGTTTTTTAGCCCTGAAAGGGCGGGATATGGTTGTATAAACCCGGCCGTTAACCTGATTTGCAGATTTCTCAATTACATTTCCCTGAAACTTTTTTATACTTTGTCCGTTATATAAATTATTGAGCTATTTATTCAGTTCAGGTGATCTGTCTAAAATGTGAAACCAATACAAAAAAATGATGAAAAAACTATTTGTAATCTTATTAGCTGCGTTTATAACCTTTCCTGTTTTTTCACAGGTTAAATTCGGTATTAAAGCAGGAGCAAGCACTACTAACCTTAAAATGGAAGATCTCAAAACACTAACCTCAGGAGACACACAATACACAATTGATGCAATTAATAATGCACGTTATGGTTTCCATGGAGGCCTCTTCCTTCGACTTGGTTTGGCGGGAGTTTATATTCAGCCGGAACTCCTGTTTTCAACCAAAACTGATGCGTATAGTGTAAAAGAGGTTGATAGTCCTGAATCAGTGAAAACCATGAAACTACAATTTACTCAACTCGAGTTACCGGTTATGCTTGGGGCAAAATTGGGTCCGGTTCGTCTTAATGCCGGTCCTGCTGCAAGGCTTCTGATCAACTCTCCAAAAGATCTTGTCGACGATCCTGACTTTAAATCGATGTACAATAAGCTTACCTTTGGATATCAGGCGGGTCTTGGTGTTGATCTTATTAAAAGGATCACTATCGATCTGAGGTACGAAGGAAGTCTTCAGAAATACCAGACCAGGATTGAAAATGCTACAGGCGAGAGATTCAAACTTGATGACAGGCCCAACGCATTCTTATTAAGTATCGGATATATGTTCTGATAAAAAACTTATTTCGAAAAGAGCATTTTGGCAGCAACAAGAAGTAAAAGTATACCAAAAATCTTTTTCAGAACGGTTTGTGGCAGGTTAAGTGCAATTTTCGATCCGAAGTAGGAACCGACAATAAATGTAACTGCAAGGATAAGAGCGACCCTGATGTCGACATACCCGGCCTTGTAGTAGTTTATTGCTGCAAAGATCCCGATAGGGGGCAGCATAACTGCAAGGCTTGTTCCCTGCGCTGTCTGCTGGGTGAACCCCAAAAGCAGTACCAGCGCAGGAATCATTATTATTGCGCCTCCTATCCCCAGCATCCCGGCCATAATACCTGTAATTATGCCGATGACTATTACTATCAAGAGTATTGATGTTGACATTTCAGACTTCTTTTATTGTTTAATGCTATCTTTCCTTTTGTAAAAATATTAATTTATTTGAAGTCAGGTACCTTATAAGTGTGCTTTGCATGCGACAGACATAATTTGTAATTTTACACCCCTATCCAGCATTATGAGAAAAAAAGGACTCATATATTTCATTTCAGGTTTATTTCTGGTTGCTGCACTGACCGGTTTCTACCTCTTCAGGATGGTGTTTGGACTAAGCATACAGCCGATGGAAGGAAAGAGTCAGATCATATTTCTGCCTGAAGGTTCAACATATAATCAGGCAATGGATTCAATAAAGTCAAACCTTATCGTAAAGGATTTTAAAGTTCTGAAATGGGTAGCTGAAAGAAAGAACTACCCTTCGCTGGTGAAACCAGGACGGTATGTTATTAATAAAGGGTTAAGCTGCAATGAGTTGATTAATATTCTCAGGTCGGGCCGACAAACACCGGTAATGATTACATTCAGTAATATACGGACGCTTAATGATCTTGCCGGGAGGGTGGGAGGCCGGATTGAAGCTGATTCCGCCCGTATAATTGCCTTTTTATCCGATCCGGAAAATTACAGAAGGGACGGATTTTCCAGAGAAAACCTAATTTCTGTTTTTATTCCCAATACCTATGAGTTTTTTTGGAATACGAGTGCCGGAGATTTTTATTCAAGAATGCTCAGAGAATATAAAACGTTTTGGAATGAGAAAAGGCTTGAAAAAGCAGATGATGAAAATCTGACTCCTGTTGAAGTATCAATTCTCGCTTCAATTATTGATAAGGAAGTTGTCAAATCTGATGAAAAATCAAGAATTGCAGGTGTGTACCTGAACAGGTTGAAAAGAGGCATCCCCCTTCAGGCTGATCCCACAATAAAATTTGCACTTAATGATTTTAATATTTCAAGAATTCTTTATAAGCATCTCGCCTATGATTCGCCATATAATACCTACAAGCATGCGGGACTTCCTCCGGGGCCAATAGGATGCGCTTCAATTGAAGGT
>CAYPKL010000501.1:0-2772 GCA_964411285.1 uncultured Rikenellaceae bacterium | reverse complement strand
GCTTCTTGATCTCGTGGCCCACATGAACTCCGTGAAGTAATAAATCTAATCAAGAAAGGGGCTGTCTCAAAATACCGAGGTTCTGACCCCCTGGCCCCGAAAGGGGGTTCTAAAAATATCTGATGCTCTGAAAGTCCCCTTTAGGGGATTTAGGGGCCATAAAAAAAACAGGGGACTCTAAACGGGTCTCCTGTTTTTTATATACCATTTCTGAAATTTATTCGTATCGTAAAGCCTCTATGGGATCAATGTTGGCCGCTTTCACTGCCGGAGCATAACCTGATACCACTCCCACAATAAAGCAGACAAATATACCCATAAATATCCACAGCCATGGAACGACAAAGCTTGACCTTAGCATCGTTGACACGGCATTCCCGATAATTATTCCAAGAATAATCCCGAAAATACCTCCAAACTGCCCTATTAAAATCGATTCAAAAAGAAACTGATACTTTATGGTTGATGTTTTGGCTCCGATAGCTTTTCTGACACCTATTTCCCGGGTCCTTTCCGTAACTGAAACCAGCATTATGTTCATCAGGCCGACTGCAGCACCGAACAATGTTACAATACCAATCAAAGTTGCCGCGAGAGTTACGTATCTTATATTTTTAAGCAGCATATTCAATATGGTATCGCTTTTTGAGACATTAAAATCTGACTCGTCACTTGCGCTGAGATTCCTTACTATCCTGAATATAGCCTCAGCTTCTCCTGCCATAACATCGAGGTTGACAGGGTTGATTGGCATTATCGTAATGGTGAAATTCATGTTCGGACGTGAAAAATACTGGCGCGCCGTGGTCACCGGTATTAAACAAATCTTATCATCGCTCACAGCACTTGCACCCTTGCCCTTAAGCACTCCGGCAACCTTAAGTTTTAAGCCTGCAACAGTCACCTCTTTACCTATGGGATCTATTCCTGACGGGAAGATGTCATTAGCTATTTCTGATCCCAGCAGAACAAAACGTCTGTTCTGAAGAACTTCATCTGAAGAAAAGTTTCTTCCGTTGGCAATTTCGTTGCCTGATACGGCAAGGTAATTCTCATCAACACCCCTCAGGCTGATATTGGGATTAGTCTCTTCCATACCATATTTTACAGTTGCCAGACCGGTTGCGTAATATGCGATGGAAACCCATGCAGGTTCAGTGAACCTGGTTTTGAACTCAAGCGCCTCCCTGTATGAAATACGGGAATAATTCCTGGCTCTGTATTTACTGTTCCCTATTTGGATATCCATACCCCTTGAAGTTATTGTGAAGGAGTTGGCACCCATCATTGTAAACTGCGAGGTAATTGACGATTTTATTGCATCAATGGCTGTCAGAATTCCGACAAGAGCCATAATTCCAAATGCAATAATACACATAGTAAGTATGGCTCTTACCCTGTTCGACCTGATTGCCTTAATTGAAATCCTTAGATTTTCTTTGAAAATGCTTATTCTCATTATCTGGTTATCAACAAATTAAAATCTCGGTATAAAAGAAATAAATGTACACTATTTTTTATTTGCCATGTACTGCACCCCGGAATAAATATCAGACGAATGATTATTGATGACAAACCGTTACTGATCAGACAATTGACTCTTATAAAAAAACTAAATATAAAGAAAAATAAATATTTTTTGAAAATAATTAACAAATTAGTTGTATAACTAATTATTTCGTTATATATTTATAGGCAGAAACTTGTTGAAACGCGATGCATCGCGTTTCAACGAAAAATTAGAATAGAAAATGATAGAGATATGAGAGAACTAACACGCGCAGAAGAACAGGTAATGCAGGTGCTCTGGAAAATTAAGAAAGGATTTGTCAAAGAAATTCTGGATCATTTTGATGAACCAAAACCTGCCTATAATACTGTGAGTACAATCATCAGGATATTACAGGATAAAGGATTTGTGGATCACAAGGCATATGGAAGAACCCATGAATATTTTCCGGTTGTATCGAAAGATGATTATTCGAAAATGCACCTGAATACCTTCGTAAAAGATTATTTTTCAAACTCATTCAAAAAAATGGTAAGCTTTTTCGCCAGGGAAAAAGGTATATCGTTAAAGGAAATGAGCGATATTATGAAGATCATGGAAGATGAAATGAAAAAACAAAAAGAGTTAAAATGAACACAATACAAATATATATGACAAGGGCTACTTTGTACATGGCAGCCTTTTATATTGTTTATGTTCTCTTTTTGAGCAAAGATACTATGTACGTAAGGAACAGGGCATTTGTTCTCTTATCAGTTATTTCTTCCCTTATTTTACCTTTTATCACAATTCAGACCGATGAATCATTCAGGATACCGGTATTCAGCAGAATCTTTTCAGATATATTCATAAACGCGGCTTCGGGAGGCTCCGGATTAATCACACACGGAGATGAAGGAATATCATGGTTGTGGATTGTAATCAAAGTGTATTTAACCGGAGTGATAATTTTGGGGCTCAAATTGATTGTTGATCTGGCAGAACTGATTTTATTAATTTTAAACCACAGAAGAAGTGGCAGTAACATAATAAGATTCCAGGGATACAAGACATCCGGATTTTCAGCTTTCGGATATGTTTTTGTTAACGTCAGATTAGCTCAGGAGGAGGCTAGAGAGATTATCAGACATGAACAGATTCATCTCGACCATTATCATTCCCTGGATATTATCCTTATAGAAATCACAAAGGTATTTATGTGGTTCAATCCATTCATATACCTGTTTAGCCGGTCACTTCGTACTGTTCACGAGTACCAGGCT
>CAYPKL010000500.1:0-3182 GCA_964411285.1 uncultured Rikenellaceae bacterium | reverse complement strand
TCCCCGAATATCCTGATGCGATTTCCTGTGTGCTTCTGCTCCAGTTGAAATTCTGGCTTACAGATGCATTTAATGAAGGGAAACGTTGTGCCCTGGCTTGCTCAGCATAATACTGATACTGCTGGTTCGAAAGTTCACTTTTTCTTACCTTGATGTTATGCTCAAGTGCGTACCCGATGCACTTTTCAAGAGCCCAGACACTATCCTGTTGCCCATGTATTACCGTCGTGAAACAGAATAATGCTGCATAAAATATCAGAATCCCTCGTTTCATAATTTAAATCTTTTAGTGCAAAAATAGAGTGGAGCTGATGCAGAGAAAAATGTAATAGAAGTACAGGGAGGTTTTACCGACAGAAAGGAAGAATCTCAGGATGAGCCAGTCCTTTGTGTGCCTTTGTAATGTACTTTGGGTCCTTTGTGGTTAAATATAAATCAATACCACAAAGCTTGCCTGTCTGAGGTCAGGCAGACAGGGATCACCAAGGTAAACGCCAAGGACACCAAGGAAGAATAATACGATATTATTCATTTGAAACAGCCTCGTATTATCATTCAGATTGTTTGGGGATATTCTATATGGTATGCTCCTATTTAATCGTAGCCTTTATCAATTTCAGGTTTGTTTCGAGACCATCAAGGTAAATAAGAGGCCAGGGGTGAATGCTGTTTTTCAACAATTCATCTCTCCATACATACTGTTTATCAGGTGATATCTGCAGGCTGAAAATTTCAGGAGCATTTCTGGCAAATTCCTCACAGCCTGCTGTTTTCTCCAACAGATGGATCAGATCGGATAGGCCTGACTCAATTTTTTTATCCTCCGATTTATCTTTGTCTGAAACCTGCTTTGACAATCTTGCCTGTTCCCTGCCGGGAACCAAAACAATTTCCGGATCGGCTTCCCATTGACTTCCGGTAATACCTTCACGTTGCAGTATAAGTCCCTGATAATCATCCACTATCTTCAATATTTCATCTATTTTCTGATTAACAGGTGATTGATTAAAATCAGATGGAAGTTCATTCAAAGCAATTTCAACCTTGTTATAATTAAGTGCAATACCAATACTGTCAACAATTCTTTCTTTTGACACATTTAATGCAAGAAGGGCAGAAAATGCTGAAATAGTAGCCAGCATAAATAGTACAAAAACAGTATTATAAATATTGAATTCTCTGTTTTTTGACGTAACATAAAGGAACACAGGGAGAAATACCAGATAAGGAAAGGGAAGGGCTATAAAAAGTGCGTATCCCGCTCCTGGCCAGTGTTGTATTTTAAAAAGCATGCTAATAAAAACTACAAAACAGGTCAGCCATGTAATAAGGTAAAGTATTAAATTCCGGCTGTTACCTTCAGCTTTATAATTATTTCTCAGGGCGACAGGAAGAAACACAAAAACCAGAAATAATATTCCCAGGGTCAATAATATTCCGGCTCCCGGAAAATGAATTAACTTGAACATTGCTCCAAGAAATACTATCATGTTAGCAATAAGTCCGAGTATATATATTTTCTGTTTCATGATTACCTATATTTTTATGGTTACATATGTCTGGAAATGCGCTTCAGGGAATATGACTCAACGGTTAACAGGCTGGTCTTAAGAATAGCCAGGGAATGTAACCCCGACATCAGGGATATCTTTTTTTCAGCAGAAACCCGGTGAGGGAGAATGTTGGCAGGATCAATCATTTTTAATATGGCCTGAAGTTCACTGTCAGGAAGGATGGTTGTTAAGTATTTTCTATACCCTGATATTAATGATTCAAGTTCCTGTCTGGAAGCGGCACCCGGAATAAGAAAATCCTGAACCGGTGAAGGATGGAATGGGTTCGGGAGTGATCCGAAATCAATTTCGGGTCCGTTTTCAGTCTGCCTTATCTGTGGAGGATTTTCTACCGTCAAACCTGGTTTACCTTCGGATCCAGCAATCATTTTTGATTCGACAGTATTTATAAGCCGAAGAAGCTCACTAGTCTTAGAATGAAGCTGTTCAATTGAGCTATAGGTTGAGGAATCGTGATATAGGATAAGGTAAGACCTGTTACTCTCCGACAGATAATTGTACAAAGCTTTCTCTTGTTCGTTAATTAAATAGTAGCCTGTATCGTATGATCGTTGCATATTAAGGCTCACAAGAAGGGAAGGGACGATGATTGCCAGGGAGCCAACCACCAGATAGATATACTCTGCTTTAATAAAACTATCATTATTCCAGGTGATCTTCGTGTACCAGGGAAAAACTAAAATAAACAAAATAAAAAGACCGGCAACAAGAAGAAGGTTTGCCAGAGGCCAGTGCTGGATTTTGAAAAGCAATCCTGCGATATAGCAAATTAAGCCAATAGCGCCCAGAATATATATAGGTTTTTTGGTCTTATTATCAGGTTTTTTAAGACTGGCGGCAAGCAGTGCCGGCACAAAGAAAAGGACACCCGATATGCCTGCCATGCTTAATATTATTGCCGCGCCCGGCCAGTGCTGTACCTTGAAAAGTATTCCCATTAAAAAGAACATTGCAGCGAAGAAGGCAGAGATGAATAGAAACATTCTCTTAGAACTGTGTGTTTCTTTCCAAAGAACTCCGAGCGCTGAAGGCATAAAAACAAATGCCAGTGTAATTGCCCCAAGAGACATCATTGCACCGGCAAGAGGCCAGTGCATAATTTTAAAGAGGGAGGCAATGCCCAGCAAAACTGTCCCTGCGATGCCTGAGATTTTCATTGTGTTTTTCATTTGTCTGTATTTTGAGTCAACTGCATATAGTGTTTCTTCCTGTATTTCATTCAGTCTCCGTGATCCCATTCTTTTCTTAATTGCATTATAGGCTTCAGAGAATGATACTCCTTTTTTCATCTCATTCTCAACATCGCAGCAAATGTGATCAATCAGTTCATCAGCCAGATGAGAGAATGTTATCCCCTGATTTCTGATTTCATTGCTGATAAGGTCAATATCACTGAGGCTCAGTTCAGGCATAGCTTAAGCCAGGTTTAGGTTCAATAATTCTCTGGAGGGATTCGATAAACTCGGTAAGTTCCTGTATTTTTTCGGCAACCAGGGAATGGCCTTTTGGGGTAAGGGCATAATAAATTCTCATTCTGTTATTTTTGATCTCTGATGCTGTGACAAGTGCTTTTTCGCTTTTAAGTTTATGCAGAATAGGATACAGTGC
>CAYPKL010000499.1:0-8897 GCA_964411285.1 uncultured Rikenellaceae bacterium | reverse complement strand
GGTCCTCCCTTGTCTCATTAAGATGACTTTCAATTTCACTTTTCAACCCGGCAGAAAGATTTGTTTCTGCTTTTTGAAACATCAGTGTCTTTTTTGCCCATTTGTTAATGTAATTCTGAATAATAACAGAACTATCTGCTTTTGTCACCAGATCTGAAATCTGGGCAGGTATTTCATCATAATAAAGAATTGCTTTTCCTGCTCTGGCTATTGGCATTCTCTTTACTGAAGTGCTTTCGCTTTTGCACCCGGCAATCAGAAAAAGCACTAAAAGTATGTACTGGATTCTATTCATTGTTTAGGAGCTTCTTCACATCATTAAAAACTGATTTGTCAATTTCAACGGGATACTTATCCCTTAATTGTTTGATCCACTCATTCATCAACTTATCCTGATAACCGTTAATCATCTCAGCCTGAACTTCTTTAAATGACAGAGGAACCGGTTCAATAATTTTTTTTACAAATATAAGCGATGGAATCTTATTTTTCATAAATGTATGAACTCCAACAGTCCATTCAATCCTGTCTATTTCCGGATCATCTCCGTAATACCACTTTTGCCCGGTTATAGTTAGAGTTGTATCGCCTTTTCTGTTAAATTTTTCGCGTAACCTGTTGTCAATATCAGACTTGCCCGAATATTTCTTAAAGGCCGAAGAGAGCTTATTTAGGCCTCCGGGCATATTAAGTGAATATATTTTCCCTTCAATAGCCCTTTTTGACAGGTAACTTTCTTTATGGTCTTCATAAAAACCGATCAATCCTGTCGAGTCTTTCCTGATCCTGTCCCAAACCTTTTCAGATGAAATATCAAACAATAAAATACCATCATGGAATTCATTCATAAGATATCTGAATTCAGGATATTTATTCCCGAGTGCCAGGTTTTCATATTTAAAAATCTGGTCAGATGCCATAAAATCGATGTATGCATCAATAAATTTTTTTGGATTATTCTTATCATTTCCCTGGCTTCCTTTTTCAATGGCCTTTGCAAAATCCTTTGCTGTGAGATTTTGGTCAGCAAATGAATAAATATTACCTGCGGGAATTTTCTTTTGATCATAAAATGATTTTGCCCTGATTATCAGTGTATCGGTGTTTTTAACAAACCATTCGTATGGACCAGAATTAATTCTGAAATTATACTCTTTTTTAAGTTTTGATATGAACGATTTTTTTTCCAGGGAATTAAGATCCTGGGTTTTAATCTTGCTTTCCAGCATCGGTCTGGCCTCTTCAATAGAGGCCGGAGGCTTTTTATCCAGCAATTTTATTATATGAAATCCATAATTGGTCCTGACAGGCTTTGTAAACTCACCTGTATCACTTATTGAAAATGCAACTTCAGAAAAGTCACTTATGATCTCTCCGGCACCAAACCAGTTTAATTCACCATTCCTTGATGAGGATTCCTTGTGGTCAGAGTACTTTGATGCAAGTTCCTTAAATGAACTCCCATTCTTTAGCTGAACATAAATTTTGTTGATTTCCGATTCAACTTTCCAGACAACTGTATCAACCGACCCTGGTGTAACTGCTTTCATTATATGCGATACCTTTATTTTTCCTTTTGAAGGACGTCTCCCCTTCACACTGATAATGTGGTAACCGAAAGAAGTCCTGACAGGCATAGATATGATGCCTGGCTTGAGCGAATATGCTGCATCTTCAAAAGGTTTAATCATTTGGAACACGGTAAAATAACCAAGATTACCATTATTCATCAGAGCAGATTTGTCATCGGAGCTTTCTCTGGCAACCTTTTCAAAGGATTCTCCGTTTAAGATTCTTTCCCTGATATCTGAGGCTTTCATATAAGCTTTAAGTGTGTCTTTTGGCAAAGCTGTAGGTGGGCAATTTATTAAGATGTGTGATGCATTAATCTCGGTAAGCGATCTCTGATAAGCTTCCAGGATAAGTTTTTCTTTAATGCCTGGATCAGTAAGATAGGTACGTGCAAGCTGATTCCGGTAACCTTCCAGCTCTGTCCTGAATGCCTTGGTTGTATCGGTACCCAGGGCCATTGCGTCTGCCACCTTGAGCTTAAAATCAGTAAATTGTTCAAGATAAGTATCAATATCTGTCTTGCTTTCAGCATCAAGACCCTTGTTGTACATTCGGATGAATTCCCCGACCGGAACATCTCGTCCGGCAACAGTCATTAAAACCTTTTCGTCGGAGACCTGCGGAAGACATTCACCCCAATAGAAAAACAGTATTAATGTTACTGAAAGAAAGGATCTGGTTTTCATCTGAAATTCCTGCGATCCGTTATTCGAATGATTTCCTGCTGTAATTTGGAGATTCTCTGGTTATTGCCACATCATGCGGATGGCTCTCGATTATTCCTGAATGTGTAATTCTGACAAACCTCGATTCTTTCTTAAGTACTGAGATATTCTTTGCCCCCAGATACCCCATTCCGGCCCTGAGTCCTCCCATCATCTGAAATATTACTTCCGATAAATTTCCCTTAAATGGAACTCTGGCTTCAATTCCCTCAGGTACGAGCTTGCGTATGTCATCTTCCATATCCTGAAAATAGCGGTCCTTCGATCCCTGCTGCATGGCTTCAATCGACCCCATTCCTCTGTAAGCCTTGAATTTGCGGCCGTTATAAATTATCGTTTCACCAGGTGATTCCTCTACTCCTGCAAAAAGCGACCCTGCCATTATCGAATCAGCTCCTGATGCCAGGGCCTTAATAATGTCTCCCGAATACCTTATTCCTCCGTCAGCAATCACCGGGATTCCTGACCCCTCAACAGCTTTTGCCACATTGTATATTGCAGAAAGCTGAGGTATCCCGACTCCGGCGATTACCCTGGTTGTGCATATCGAACCCGGACCAATACCAACTTTAAGGGCATCGGCACCTTCATTTGCCAGCATTTTTGCAGCATCAGCAGTACCTATATTTCCTGTAACAACTTCCGTGGAGGGATAAGCTTTCTTAATTTCCCTCAGAATTCTTACCACACTTTTGGTATGAGCATGCGCAGTATCGATTACAATTGCATCGACGCCTGCATTTATCAAAGCTTCAACCCGTTGTAAAGTATCTGAAGCAATTCCAACAGCTGCAGCTACTCTCAGCCTTCCCTTGTCATCTTTGCAGGAATTTGGACGATCCTTGGTTTTTGTTATGTCCTTGTAAGTGATAAGACCAATGAGCTTGCCTGATTCATCAATCATTGGCAGCTTTTCAATTTTATGCTTCTGAAGTATTCGTGCAGCCGCCTGAAGAGTTGTCTGGTGGTTTGTGGTAATGAGGTTAGTGGTCATCACCTCGGTTATTTTCTTGGTCCGGTTATTTTCAAACCTGAGGTCCCTGTTGGTAACGATTCCCTTGAGAATACCATTTGAATCAATAACTGGAATTCCTCCGATCCTGTACTCGCTCATAAGGTTCATTGCCTCACCTACTGATGCTTCCAGTCCTATTGTAATAGGATCAAATATCATTACATTCTCGGCTCTTTTTACCCTTTTTACCTGAGAAGCCTGCTTTTCAACCGACATATTTTTGTGGATCACACCCATGCCTCCTTCCCGGGCAATTGCAATAGCAAGATCATCTTCAGTTACAGTGTCCATGGCAGCTGATACTATCGGTGTATTTATCTGTATGTTCCGGCTGAACATTGAGGTTAAATCGACCTCCCGGGGAAGAACCTCGGAATAAGAAGGGATCAGAAGGACATCGTCAAAAGTCAGACCTTCATAAAGTATCTTATCTTTAATAAATGACATTTTATGATCGCTTTAGTTTTTGCTGGCGCAAATTACTAAAAAAACTCTGAAAACAAGTTGTTTATTAATAGTCTTTTAACCAGTCTAATATTCCTTCCCCATATTAAAATTTCCACTCTCCAACCTCTCCTCCCTCATCTGTACAGTATTAAGAATACCGTTGATCAGGTTAGGAAATAAAGGGATGAGTTCGTGAGAAGTTACTACATTTGTACATTGTTCAATACTGCATGGATCTTGAGAATTACAGGAAAATATTAATAAAGTACTGGGGATTTACATCTTTTAAGCCCCTTCAGGAGGAGATCATTAAATCAATTGCTGAAGGAAAGGATACCCTTGGCCTGATGCCGACCGGCGGTGGAAAATCAATTACATTCCAGGTACCTGCCCTTGCCTCCGAAGGAATATGTCTTGTCATTACTCCGCTGGTGGCTTTGATGAAAGAACAGGTGAACCGGCTTAATAGTCTGGAAATAAAATCAATAGCTATCCATTCAGGAATGTCCCGCGAAGAGATAGATATTTCTCTGGAGAATTGTATTTACGGTGATTATAAATTTCTGTACATATCGCCTGAAAGGATATCAACCCATATTTTTCAGGCAAAAGCAGGCAGGTTAAATCTTTCCCTGGTTGCTGTCGATGAAGCACATTGTATATCGCAATGGGGTTATGATTTCAGACCATCCTATCTGAAAATCGCCTCACTCAGAAACCTTATCTCTGAAAAGGTTCCTTTTCTTGCCCTTACTGCGTCAGCAACCGTCACTGTCATAGATGATATAATGACCAGGCTGGAATTCAGGGAAAAAAATGTCCTCAGGACAAGTTTCGAACGGAAGAATATCTCCTATATGGTCCGGCAGGTTGAGGACAAGGGAATCTACCTTATCAAAACTCTCCAAAAAGCCAAAGGTAGCGGGATAATATATGTAAGAAGCAGGAAAAGGAGCAAAGAGGTCGCCGAGCTTCTGGTTGAAAACGGTATTAATGCCGATTTCTACCACGCAGGGCTACCCTCAGACCTCCGCGATAAAAAACAAAACTCCTGGTCGTCGGGTGAAACCAGGATAATTGTGTCAACAAATGCCTTTGGTATGGGAATTGACAAACCGGATGTAAGGTTTGTAATTCACTGGGATATTCCCGATTCCCTTGAAAACTATTTTCAGGAAAGCGGACGGGCAGGTCGTGATGACAAACAGGCATTTGCTGTTTTGCTATATTCACCCTCTGATAAAAATCGGCTCAACGACTCCGTCAGACAGAAATTCCCGTCGGTTGATAAAATAAAGGATACTTACGAGGCCCTGTGCAATCATCTTCAGATCCCACTGGGTTCAGGAAAAGAAACAGTTTATGATTTTAATATGGCCGATTTCGTTTCACGTTACCGTCTGCCCGTGATTGAAACATTTAATAGTCTCACTTTTCTTCAGAGAGAAGGGTATGTGGAATTTACAGAGGAAATTAATAATCCTTCGAGAGTACATTTTGTTGTAGGACGAGATGATCTTTACAAATTCCAGGTTGCAAATGAGAACTTCGACGGATTCATAAAATTACTGCTCAGGTCTTATACAGGTATGTTCACCGAGTTTGTTGCAATTAACGAAGATGCACTTGCAAGGAAATCTGCTATTACAAGAGATGCTGTCTACCAGTACCTTGTAAAATTGTCATCAATGAATATTATCCGGTATATTCCCGGAAAAAAAACTGCCCTTGTAATCTTCACGGAAGAACGGCTTGTGAGGAAAGCACTTATGATCTCACCTGAAAACTACCTTCATGTCAAAGAGAAGTATATTCAGCGTCTTGATAGGATGATAGGTTATGCCGATTCACAGAACAGATGCAGGTCAGTCATCCTGCTCGATTATTTTGGAGAGGCGGCCGACCGTTGCGGTAAATGTGATATATGCCGCGAGAGGAATGAACTAGATCTTAGTAAATACGAGTTTGACCTGATCAATGAGGAAATAAAAACTCTCCTCGGCAAAGAAAATCCTGATGCAGAAGAATTAGTTAAAAAAATAGACTTTCCTGAAGACAAGGTGATTAAAGTCGTGCGATGGCTCCTCGATCATAATAAAATAGTACAGGACCAGGACCGCAGGCTTAAATGGAAGAGTTAATGAAATTGTCAGAAGTCTGAAGGCTGAAGCCCGAAGCCTAAAATCCACAAGCTGCAATAATGAATTACCTCTATTTTATCTCAAGAATACAGAGACTTCTGGGATCCAGGATGAAATCTACACTTATTGTATTATTAAAATATGAAGTCAGAAACCTTTTACCTTTATTATTGATAATAAAAATGTTGCCAGAGGATGGAAGGTCATAATCATCTGACCTGAAGCTGAAAGTAACTTTCAATGGATTTTCGCTTATACTTGCAAGTGCAATACCTAGATCCTTATCTTCTGCCTGCCATGTCCCTGAAAAGAGAAGTGGAAAACGGCCCCGGAAAGAGGTTACACTTTCACCTTGTTTCCCCGCATAGATTGACAGCCTTGAAATATCAAATTCTTCTTCAGGCGATTCAATATCCGGGCTTCTAAAGAACTTCCCGTGAAGTAAAAATTTCAATCCCATATTTCTTATTCTTGCAAGGTCAAGTAAATAATCAATTTCTTCTTTCCTTTCCGCTGCAAGAAAGCTCCGGTAATTTGAGATGGTCGGCTGCAATCCCCACACAAACGACCTTGCCTGCTCCATAAGAAATTGTTTATTGAAATCTTTGTCGAGCATCTCCAATGGTTTTTTTGGTGCATATTCCTTAGGCCAGAGTTCGTCATACGGAGGAGTAAGCAGTGATGAATAATTTCCATAGGTAATTGCATATTGATGGTAGACGGCCTGGAAGAAGGGAATCGTTTCCCATGGATCTGATCCGGCATATCTTTCTTTGCTGACAGCCAGGGTAAGAAAAGCGTCAAGATATGGCATCCATGCCTCTCCGCAACCCTCACCGGCAAGTACAAGTTGTTTTTCAGCTGGTATCTTTGAACGAATCTGCTCTGAAAGCATGCTGAAATTTTCAAACCAGTAATTCCCGGAACCGACCGGATGCCCATGGTTTTTGTCATAGCACGCCATGGTCAAACATGCCTGATCCATATAGACCCCGTTTGCATTGTAGTTATTAACAGCGCTGTCACATAATGATGCATATTTATCTTTCCAGAATTTGGTTGCCAGACACATCGAAGCTGCCGGTTTATTTGTGAAGATATTGTAGACATGTGTATTTATTCCTCCATCAGCATCTTTGACCGCATATTCAGAAGCATTTTCATCCTTCCAGCTTCTTGTTGCAGTACCCCATAGGCGCTGGTTCATATAAACGATAGCCTTTATACCTTTTTCCTGAGCAGCTGTCAGAGCTTTATTAAAAGACTTTTTTCCTTCCCTGGGTGGAATATATTCAGGAAATCCGTCATCGTATGAGCAACCATGCCACCAGTGCCAGAAAACGCTTACAGGTAATCCGAGTCTTTGTTTCAGGTCAGAAGCAGGAACAAGCACATTTTCTGATTTTCCTCTGTTCCAGGCCCACAGCGCTGTCTTTTCGAGCCATTCAGGTGTAAGGTTGTTCCTGAACCTGCTTGCTCTTGCCCATTGCTGTTCCGTTCCCCATTCTCTGTAAATTCCGGCAGCAGTTATCCAATCTCCTTTGAAAGTACCTATAACTGCAGAATAAGGTGTTTCATATGACGTCAATAAGGTATTCGCAGGAGGGAAGCTGTGCATCCTGTAAATAAGGTGATTAACAGTGTCGATAGTAAATGAGAAATTCTTATTGTAAGTCAATGTATCATTGCAGGCAGCATAAAAACCATATTTACCGGGATCATACAAAGCCAGACATTGCAACGAAAGCCCTGGGTAAGGCCATTCATATTTTTTCACCCTGCCTTTAATGGCCGATAAATGAACCCGCGGATCTTTCATTATCTGCCCCATCCATTGAGGAACAGCCAGATATTCTTCGCCGGATTCCTTAATACCGGCAATCCTTGGAAAATTAACCTGGTTTAACTCTTTGTTTTCAATTTTATTAACAGACATTTTCCACAATGAAAAAGATTTCCCGGTTTCAAGATTTACTGTTACCGCAACCTCTAATTTTTTGTTTTCAATAGACGCGAACTTTTTCCATCGTAATATAAGTGTTGAAGAATCAGTTTTTGAAAATTCAAATTTCTCAGCATCATAAATATCGACTACCCCTGATTTGTCTGGTTGAGTGAATTCTATCTCCCACGGGGACATGTTTTGAACTTTTTCTTCCAGCAGGTTATAATTGCTGACAAGGTCAACGAGGTGAGTGAATTCCCCGGTTTTTGAATTAAAACCCAGTTTGACCTTGCTGTTTTCGATATAAATGTTTTGATCTTCAGGCTTATTACCCCTGCATGATGAAAAAAAGATCAGGAGAAGAAAGATCAGTATAAAAGATATATCAATTTTTTTACTATTCATTGATTTGGTATTTTAAGCCTAAAGCTTATATGCCTGCCTCGCCAGAAGCTTCCATTTTCCTTCCTGTTTCTGCCATACAAGTACATTACCGATTCTCAGGCTTCCCTTGACTCCTTTGCTTATGAAATCGGAAGAATAGATATGCCGTACAATTGCAGTTTCAGCAGAGACAGTAATCGTTTGATCAGTCAGACTAATTGTCAGGTAATCATTAGGCTGAAGGCTTACAATCTCTTCAATACATTCGGCTTTGTTTTGTACTTTCCCGCTTGAATGACCGAACACAAGCTTATCAGCAAAAATATTCCCAAGCAGAGCCCTGTCAGCAGCTATTATGCCGGTCCGGAATTGCTCTACTGCCGCAACCACTTCTTTTTCCTGTCCTGTAACATCTGTTACCTCCGCTGCCTTATAGGTGCTGCATGAGCTTAAACTCAAGATTACAGCAGTTAGTGTTAATAAGATCTTTTTCATTTTTTCTTACGAAGTTTAATTATTTAGTTGATTTGGATTAGTTTAATATTTTTCATTTCATCAGGCTTGATCATTTTATTTTCAATAAAAACCGACGGTTTCGTTTGGTTCTTTTTATAATAAATCTCAGCAAGCACCAGCTTGCCTTTCTCCCATTCCATATTTATCTTATA
>CAYPKL010000498.1:0-3065 GCA_964411285.1 uncultured Rikenellaceae bacterium | reverse complement strand
GGTTTCATATTGATAAAATTATAGATTCAATATTGCTTTTACTATTCTGAGTATTAAATTTTTTTCCCTGATCCTTTAATGTTCAGAAGCTTTGGATCTTTGAAATTCTTCACTCCAAGATCCCAGTCCTGTGCCATTTCCCAGTTCTCCTTAATTTAAATTTCCGCAGGATAATATGCTGCCGGTTCAGGCTGTCTGTGAGTGTCAAAATCACCGGTGGTCCATTTTTTGTCGCCGTTAAGGTCAAAAATCACCCTTACTCTGTAGGTGCCTTTTTCAAGGAGAGAGAATTCCAGTTTACCGTCTTCATTCATGTACCTTTCCCTTAACAGCTTCTCTGAATTATCAAGCAGCTGAATGATCCGTCCTCCGGTATGATTCTTTATATTTAATGTCAGCTTGCCGAATGATTCCGGAGTCATCAGAGTGAATTTTACTCCGGTCGAATCGGAATAATCCCTGTAAATACTGACAAATGCTGCAGAATCAGATATAAACAGGTAACTTTTCCCCGGCTGCAGGTCTGTTTTCATATAATATAAACAGCTGTTTAAACTGTCTTTCATCAGGGAAATCGGGATTCTTATCTTTTCTTCCTTTGCTATTTCATAAAGCTTTAATTTTGAAGTATCTGGATCCGTGAATGGTGCAGGAGCCCTGAATTTTACTTTAATATCAGGTCTTACCTGCCCTCCCCTGATTCCAAGATCGACCTTATAGGGTGTACGCTTAATTACCTTGTTCCTTGGGGTTCTGGGTGCAAGGAATCTCATCATGAGCGTATCTGTCTTCAGTTCCGTAATTCCCAGGGAGTCGGTAAACGGAAACTGAATAATTGTAGAAATCTGTGGTCTGTTATAAACGGTACTGTCGGTTAGCCACACCGTAATTGTATCCCTGTTTCCGGTTTTCTCAATGAAATATGTGTTATCTGCTGCATCAGGTATTGAAAAACCAAATTTCATTGAATCGGGAGGTAAGGAAAGAGTGTATATCATCTGGTAAGGAAACGGCCTTTTGGATGATGTGAGATAGTGATTTTTCTTTTCCGACTGATACATGATCATCTGATATTCACCCTTAACAGGAGGTTTAACCTGGGCTTTAGCGCTTAAAGGTTTTTTATCAGCTGCATTGGTCCGTTTATCAGCGACAATGGCCGGCTTAATCTTTACTGTGTCTTTAACTACAGGAAGAAAATTCTTCCCCGGGGTGATCTCAACAGGTTCCGGATAAAATGCAAATTCTTCATCCCTGTTATTGAAATTCTTGCTGTTATCAGCGTCGTTAAGGGCATATAGTCTGTATCCGCCCTGACGAACATTATCAATTCTGAATTCTCCGTTCAGCTCAGCCCTTGTAATATAGTCAGGAAGATGCTTTACAACAAACGAATCAGCCATCTGGGTATAAAGAAGCAGCAAAGTACTTTCAGGGGGATCGAGGCTAATTGAATTGCTGACATTGCCTGTAACAGACAAAGAATCAATCACCGGGCCTGTAGAAATAACAAACTGGTAATTGTTTATAGCATTCCCCTCATTAAGATCGCGTATTGCATCCTGAAAATAAAATGTGTATGTTGTACTGTCCTTAAGCTTGTCTTCAAACTGAATTCTTACATCTTTACCCCGGGTAAAAACCTTAGGTTTGTTTTTCATTGGCGGGGAAACCATGAACTTTTCATTTATCTTATCAAGAACCACAAATTCATTAAAAGATATTGAAATCTCGTTTCCTTCGAAATTTACGGTACCATTCAGCGGATCGCTTTCGGTAATGACGGGGATCTCCTTGTCTCTTGGCCCGCCTGATGGGGTGTTGATTTTAGCACACCCGGATATCATGATATAAATAAAAGCAGGTATTGAAAACAACAGATACCGGATTGCTTTTTCTTTCATTAAACTTTGCGATTATTTATAATTGCAAACTTACATTTTTTTAAAGATACTTAAGATATGTAATAATCATGAGGTAAAAATGTACCAGCTGTTTACCAATAATAATATTTTCTACCTTTGTCTGACATAAAACCTCTGATTATGCACTTGCTAATTGTTCCATGGGATGTAAATCCTGAAATTTTCAGAATTGGTTCTTTTGCCGTGAGATGGTACGGTTTGTTATTCGCCTCATCGTTTTTATTCGGCTATATTATTTTGAACAGGGTTTTTAAAAACGAAAATCTTGGGCAGGAGGTTCTGGACCGGCTGACTGTTTATATGGCAATAGGTGTCATTGTGGGAGCAAGGCTGGGACATTGTCTTTTCTATGAACCCGGTTATTATCTCAGCCATCCACTGGAAATAATTAAGATATGGCATGGCGGTCTCGCCAGCCATGGAGCAGCTATCGGGATACTTATCGCTTTATGGCTCTTTGTCAGAAAAGAAAAGAAGGATTATACCTGGGTGATTGACAGGATAGCAATAGTTGTAGCCCTTTCGGGGTTCTTTATCAGGATGGGAAATCTGATGAATTCTGAAATTTACGGCGTGGAAACCACCGTTCCGTGGGGATTTGTATTCCTTAGAAACGGAGAAACCGTACCCAAACACCCTACACAGATTTATGAAGGATTGGCATATCTGGCAATATTTTTCCTGCTTTACAAAATTTACTGGCGGAAAAAGGGAGAATATATTCAGGGTTTGCTGATAAGTCTGATTCTGATTCTGGTGTTCACTGCCCGTTTCTTTATTGAGTTTGTGAAGGAGGATCAGGTTTCATTTGAATCGGCGATGAAACTGAACATGGGCCAGTGGCTTAGTGTCCCATTTATTATAGCCGGATTTATCTGGCTTTATATAAGCCTGAAACAGAAAAAAAGAGCAGTTATTAAAAGAAAATAAGAAACTTTTGGATCTGGTTGAGGGGGGCTTGTTACAATTTGCCGGGGAAGAGAAGATTGGGTTTCACTTTTATTTTACGATCCCATAAAAAAGTACATCGAGAATTGCTTCAAGCCTGGCTTCAATGTCAAGCTCCTTCTTTTTCCAGAAAAGCGGAACTTCAAGTCCCTTGAGAGTCGTCTGAACTGCAATAGCTGTATATTCACTGTT
>CAYPKL010000497.1:0-6369 GCA_964411285.1 uncultured Rikenellaceae bacterium | reverse complement strand
CATTTGACTTACTTCTGAAGGGTTTTTATTAATACCGGATTCAATCGTTTTTGAAGGGATTTGGGATGAATTATCAACATCTATCAGTTTTAAGTCTTATTAACGGACAGTTTTAAGATTGTTTTTGTTAATTTAGCAAAGCAATATTAAGTACCTCGAAACAGGTAGATCGTGAATATCTTTAATAATTAAATTCGTGCTGGAGCATATTTGTAATTACCAAACCTGGCTGGCTTAAAATTGAAAACTTTTGCAGATGATGATGAATTAGTTGAAAGACTGCAGACTGGCGATGTTGAAGCCTTCGATCTCATCTATGACAAATATTCCGGGAAGCTTTATAAATTTGGATTCAAACATCTCAGGTCCGCAGCTGAAGCTGAGGAACTTGTTCAGTCTGTTTTTCTTAAGATATGGGAAAACCGGAAAATCCTGAGAAAAGAATTATCCTTTAAGTCTTTTCTCTTTACTATAGCATATAATGATATCTGCAAGCTCTTCCGGAAGAGGAATTACCTCCTGAAATTTATAAATGATTCACTTGCAGAAAATCCAAACTCATCCTTTAAAATTGAGGATAGAATTGATTTTCAGTCAGTGATTGAAATGGTCAGAAAAATCATTAACATACTACCTGAAAGGCAACGGATCATATTCAAAAAAAGCAGGGAGGAGGGCAAGACAACAAAAGAGATTGCTGCTGAATTAGAGCTTTCACCCGGTACTGTTGACAATTATATTTCAGAATCATTGAAATTCATCCGAAGCCGCTTATACAAGGAGGATTTATCTTTAATTCTTTTCTTTTCTGTGTTTTTCCTTTAAGTCTGATCCAGATTTAAATTCCTGCGATTTTTTTGTGTGAACCTCTGTAATTCTATGTAAGTCTTGTGTGTAAAAATAAATGCTGATTTCACATGAGATTGATTCGGGTTATGGATATAAATATTAAAAGGACAAAAAATATTTACGTACATTTTTTTAAGAATATGCTTAAAAGAGAAGAGATTGAAAAGATAGAACGGTATATTAAAGGTGAATCTAAGGATAATGAAATAACATGGGTGGAATCTCTTTTTGTCAATAGTGGAGAGGATAACCAAATTTTAAGGCAATTGCTCAGAAAAGACTGGGATAATATTTTAAAAGATAAAACCAGCGATGAATATGAACTCAAAAACCTGCTTGACAGGATCCACCACCTTATCAGAAAAGATGAGTGCAAAAAAAAGAATAAAACCCTGCAGAAATTTGTCCGCTTCTATATGAAGGTTGCAGCAGTTCTGCTTGTACCTCTGTTAATTGCCGGAGGCGTTTTACTGGGCATCCGAAAGGATCAGCCCAAAGCCATCACTGGACAAAAGGTGACTTCAACGATATATGCACCGATGGGTTCAAGGGTATCCTTTGTTCTGCCCGACAGCACCACCGGGATGCTAAATAGTGGTTCTCACCTTACTTATGAATTTCCATTCAATGGAGCACGAAAAGTAAAACTTGAAGGAGAAGCCTGGTTTGAAGTTAACCGGGATGAAGAAAATCCATTCGAGGTCAGTATAGGAAGTTCCACTGTAAAGGCACTTGGAACCAGGTTCAACGTTAGTGCATATCCGGCAGAAGATTATGTTGAGGTGGTGCTTCAGGATGGGAAGGTTGAGTTTCAGGATATTAGTGATAATCTTAAAGTGACCATTCTCCCGTCGGAAAGGATAGTTTATCAGAACGGGAATATAACAAAGTCAGTTGTTGATCCGGCAAAATTTAATGCATGGACTGAGGGAAAACTGATTTTCAGGGGTGATCCAATGGTTGAAGTAGCCCGTAGGATAGAAAGGTGGTATAATGTAAAGGTCAATATCGCCGACCGAGAGCTGGAAAATTATTCATTCCGTGCAACTTTCCAGGACGATAAGTTTGAAGATGTTCTCCGGTTTCTTGCATTAACATCACCCATAAGATTTAAGATCACCCCGCGGATCTTACTTCCGGATGGGACTTACAAAAAAATGGAGGCAACAATTTCCAAAATTAGATTTTGATTAGGTCATTTAAAACCTTTTAAACATCAATCAATGAATCCGGCAAATGGACCCTGACAAAACATGAAAAAAGGAAATCGCGCCAACGATTTCCCTAAAAAACATAATCCTATATTTTTTAACTCAAAACATTACAAATCTATGAAAAAAAACAATCCTTTCGGGGAACTGTTTTACCGGTCTCTGAAAAAATACCTACGAATCATGCGTAATGCTATTATTCTTTTGTTTCTCGGGATACTGCAGGTACACGCCATTGATGCTTATTCCCAGAAAACAAGGCTCTCACTCAATTTTACAGATACGCAATTAATTGACGTGCTTGACAAGATTGAATTAGAAAGCGAATTCTTCTTTTTGTACAATGAAAAACTGCTTGACACTGACCGTAAAGTCAATGTTACTGCAAATGATCAGTTAATCAATGTTATACTGGACAATTTGTTTGCAGGTACTGAAATTAAATATACTATAACCGACCGAAAGATCATTCTTGCACCGAATTTTTTATCCGAAAAATCAGAAGTGCAACAACGCATTGTTTCCGGAACAGTTACAGCTGCAGATGGAAAACCCATTCCGGGAGCTACAATCCAGATTAAGGGCATTAGTGTGGGTGCACTTACTGATGAACTCGGTAAGTACACACTTGCTGATGTACCTCAGAATGCTACCTTGGTCTTCTCGTTTATCGGTATGGAAACACAGGAGATCTTTTCAGATGGCCGGGGAATAATTGATGTTGTTTTAAAAGAGACACAAATAGGATTGGATGAGGTAGTTGTAATAGGTTATGGTACTCAGAAAAAGGTTAATGTGATTGGCTCGGTAACGACTGTTTCAACCGATGAACTTAACACTGCTCCGGTTTCCATGATTTCAAATGCATTAGCCGGCATTATGCCGGGAACTATTATTGAGCAGGGAAGTGGCCAACCTGGTAATAATGCTGCAGTTATCCTTATAAGAGGACAGGCAACCCTTGGTGATAACTCTCCGCTAATAGTCGTTGATGGTATTCCCGGCAGAGATATGAACTCGCTTCAGCCTACTGATATTGAGAGTATAACTGTCCTTAAGGATGCTTCAGCAGCAATTTATGGTGCCAGGGCTGCAAATGGCGTAATACTAATCACTACAAAACGTGGTTCATCCAATTCACCTGCAACTTTTACATACGGATTCTACCAGGGATTGTTATCACCAACAAAAATACCTGAAATGGCTGATGCACCAACCTATGCACAGATGATACGTGAAATGCAATCATACAGAAATATTGATGAATCCAATATGATGTTTTCTTTGGATGATATTGAAAAATATAAATCAGGGAAATATCCCTGGACACACCCAAATACAGATTGGTTTGCTGAGGGCTTAAAAAATTACAGTACAACCAGTAATCATAATCTTTCAGTAAGCGGAGGAACTCAGGCAATAACTTATTACGGTTCTTTTGGATCGCAGAGTGATAATGGAATATTTAAAAACTCTGCATCTTCCTATAAAAGATATAATCTGAAAGCGGCAGTCAATGCCAAAGTAAATAAGTACTTCAGCTTCGGGGTAGACATGAACGGTTCTCAGGAAAACAGAATGTTCCCTACCAGGGGAGAATGGAATGTGTTTTCGATGTTCAGGAGAAGCAAACCTACTGATCCGGCATTTTATCCTAACGGATTACCTGGTCCGGATATTGAATACGGCGACAATCCAGTAATAATATCAGGATTGGATCCCGGATATGATAATATTAAAACCTACAGGTTAAACACAATTGTTTCTGCTACTCTTAATGTACCGGGTATAAAAGGCTTGACATTGTCCAGCTATTATGCTTATGACAAATATTTCAGTGTGGAAAAATTATGGGAAAAACCGTTTACATTGTATTCCCTGGATACCCAGGCATATCTTAATGCAGGCAATGACGGGAGTCAGGATGGTTCATCATTTCTTATACCAAATTTCCCTAAAGGGATGACAGCCGAACCAAGGGTAAGTGATGCTTATGAGGATTCTGATAATAAAGTGTTTAATCTGAAATTGAACTACGATAAATCCATTGGTGAAGTCCATAATATCAGTGCATTTATATCAATGGAAAGTTCAGATTATTTATCTAAAGGAATCTCTGCATTTCGCAGATATTTCATTTCCAGCCAGCTGCCATATATTTTTGCCGGAGGCACTTCTGAATGGACCAATGATGGATTTGCCAGTCTGGATTCACGTCTAAACTACTTTGGAAGAGTGATGTATGATTATAAGGGGACTTATTTATTTCAGTTTTCTTTACGTAGAGACGGTTCTTTACGATTCTCAAAAGAGAGTGGACGGTGGGGCACTTTCCCCAGTGTTTTAGCCGGATGGAGAATCTCTAATGAAGATTTCTGGAGAAATAATGTCAAATTCATTGATTATTTCAAACTCAAAGCCTCTTTTGGCCAGATGGGTAACGATCAGGTGGAAGCTTTCCAATATCTTACAAGTTATGCTTTTGGAACGGGTATGGTTTTCGGATCGAATACTTATTCATCAGGTCTGGAACAGAGTGGAAGTCCTAATCCCTTTATTACGTGGGAAGTTGCTAATATTTTCAATGTAGGTTTTGAATCAGCAATGCTTGATAGCAGGTTGACTTTTAACACTGACTTTTTCTACCAGAGACGGAGTAATATTCTGGTGAAAAGGAATGCTTCAGTACCTGATTATACTGGCATTTCACTCCCTGATGAAAACTTTGGTATTGTTGATAACAAAGGTTTCGAATTAGAACTTGGATATAATGAATTTAAAGGAGATTTTTCCTATAGCATCAATGGGAATCTGGCTTTTGCACGTAACAAAATTATTGAATTTGATGAACCTGAACGTAATGTTCCATGGCAGGTAAGAACTGGTCATCCTCAAGGCTCTTTACTGCGTTATAAATCAGGAGGAATTTACAGAGACGATGAACAGGTTAACTCTACACCCCATGTCTCAGGTGCAAGACCCGGAGATATAATTATTAAAGATTACGATAAAGATGGGGAGATTACCAGTGATGACAGGATTCTTTTTGACAGAGTTGCAAGCCCTGAAATTACTTTTGGTATCCTTTTCAATTTAGGGTATAAAAACTGGAATTTAAGAGGGCTTATTCAGGGAGCAGGTACAACCATGAGAGATATGACAAGCGATTCGCAGACAGGAAGTATCGGGAATTATTATGCGTATGAAGCCGAAGACAGGTGGACTGCCGATAATATTGATGCCACGAAGCCAAGAGCTTATGAAAGAGAAGAAGAGTACTGGAGATCCGAATATGCTACTGACTATAATTATCAGAAATCCGGTTATGGGCGTTTGAAGAATCTGCAACTTTCTTATTCCCTGCCCAAAAGAATTCTTGATGTCGTATTTATTAAGGAGGCTCAGATCTATGTTTCAGGACACAACTTGTTATTGATTTATAGTCAGAATAAGATCCTGGATCCGGAACTCAGTGATATGAGTAATTACCCGATTATGAAAGTTTACACTGCAGGTGTAAAAGTTGCTTTTTAATAATATTAAAAACTATTGTTATGAAAAAATATAGTATAGTAATTAAAATCTTCATGTTTTTGGTACTGTCATTTACGGCTTGTGAAAAAGATATATTGGATAAAGCTCCTATAGACAGATATTCCGGCCAATTGGTCTGGAGTGATATCAATCTTGCTGACGCGTACCTTAAAACTGCTTATCGGGGGATAGGATATTCATATAGCGATTATACATTGATGGATTGTCTGTCAGATGATCTTTTCTTTATTCATATTTATGGGACTGATGTCTATCTGAAAGGTGACATAAGCGCGGATAATCTTGGTTTTTGTTTTGAAGGTGACTGGGTTGGTTTCGGAATTATTAATTGGAAAAGACTTTTTGCTAACATTCAAATCATTAACCAGTTTCTTGAGAATATTGAAAAGGTATCAGATGCATACCCTGAAACACAGCGGGATGCAATAAGTGAAAGAGCAGGTATCATGAAAGGGGAAGCCTTGTTTCTCAGAGCGTATTGCTATGCACAGATGGCCCGTACATATGGCGGTCTGCCGTTAATAAAGAAATCATGGAAAGTGGGAGACGATTATTTATCTGTGCCAAGAGGAACGTGGAAAGAAACCGTCGATTTTATTGTTGAGGATTGTGATGCAGCCGCTTCCATTCTGAAATCCAAAGCCGAAATGGAACCAGGAAGAGCTACTAATGCGGCAGCTTTGGCCCTTAAATCAAGAATTTTATTGTTTGCAGCAAGTGACCTCACTGCTGATGGAACTGCAGAAAGTAAATA
>CAYPKL010000496.1:0-9902 GCA_964411285.1 uncultured Rikenellaceae bacterium | reverse complement strand
TGAGAAATCTGTTTTGATTCAGTTTCCGGATTCCTTTTCCTGTTTTAACATCCGGTAAATAGTTGAAACGCCAATATCAAGTTTTTTGGCTGCAAGGCTTATATCATTATTGAACTTTATGAGTGTGGCTTTGATGATTTTCATCTCAAAATCATGCATGGTCAGATCTTCGTCAGAAAAGTCGGAAAATGATTCGCCTGTGTCAAGTACAAAATCATCGGCTTCAATCTCCTCCTTTACAGACAGGGTGACAGCAAGCTCAATCAACGATTTCAGTTCCCTGACATTTCCCGGGAAAGAATAGTGCAACAACTTTTTTTGTGCCTGAACCGACAACTTCTTTAATGGCTTATTGTTTTCATTACAGAAGCTTTCAATGAAATGCCTGGCAAGAATGAGTATATCATTTCCTCTTTCACGCAAAGGGGGCAACTCGATGGGTAACCCTAAAAGCCTGTAATACAGATCCTCCCTGAATTTTCCCTTTTTAACCTCTTCTTTCAGGTTCTTATTTGTCGCTGCAATAATCCGGCAATCGGTTTTAACCGGTTTATTGCTGCCAATTCTTACAATTTCTTTCTCCTGTAAAACCCTCAGTAACTTTGTCTGTAAATTGAGTTCCATTTCACCTATTTCATCAAGAAAAAGTGTTCCTCCATCTGCCTCCTCAAACTGGCCGATACGGCGGAAAGAAGCGCCTGTAAATGCTCCTTTTTCATGACCGAATAGTTCGCTCTCGATCAATTCGGAAGGGATTGCCGGGACATTTACCGCAACAAATGGCTTTCCTTTCCTCCTGGAATTATAATGGATGGCTTTAGCCACCAACTCTTTACCTGTTCCTGTTTCACCGGAAATGATGACAGTAATATTTGTATCAAATGCTTTCTCCAGAAGATCATAAACACTTTTGATTGCCGGGCTTTCACCAAGGATTCCCTGACGGAAACGATATTTATTCTGCACCTCCCTGCGGAGGGTTGAAATTTCCCTTTTAAGTCCTATTCCCTGCCTTATATTCTGAACTGTATTAATAAGGTGCTCCTTGATATCGTTCGACTTGGTAATGTAGTCATAAGCTCCCAGCTTTAAAAGGGTTACAACCATATCGATATCTTCCTGCTCGGAGATAAGTATAACCTGGATTTCGGGGTTTTCCTGTCGTATTCTCTTCAGAACTTCAAGACCGGAAATATCGGGGAGTCGGTAATCAAGTGTAACAATATCAGGCGACTCATTAAGACATTGCAGAAAGTCGCGGGCATTGAAAAAACTCTTTACTTCATAATCGGGATTAAGCGACAAAGTGTAAACCAGAAGTTTGTTATACCATTCATTGTCTTCAACAACAAAAATCCTAAAAGGTTTTTCAGTCATAATTGTAAGATTACCGGATCACAGATAAGGCTGACAGACTGCAAAATACAAAATAATGGCCGATTTATATGAATTTCAGTCCATTTTTGCGATTTGTGCATTTAAAAGCTCGCTTACGGTCTCAAATTCATGCAGTGCATTTGCTGTCAGAATTTCGACAGAATCCGTAAAATCATTTTTACGGGTTGCTGTTTCGATTTTTTTAAGAAGATCATACAGATCCATTGCTCCAATATGTCTGCATGGCGGCAGTATTTTATGTGAAATATCCGCCACTGATTCCCACCGCTGACCGGCGACAGCCTCCTGCATATCTTTCATCAGCCTGTCAGTGGTTGTAATAAAGGAAGTAAGCATCTGCTTTACAAACTGTTCGTCACCTCCCGCAATATGGTTTAAATTTTGTAAATCTATTTTATCCGTAAAATCCTTCTTTTCTTTTATTTCGTTACCGGTATCAGTAAGCGTGATTTGAACATCATCACTGATTACAGCCATAATAGTACTCAATAACATCTCCTCTGTAAAAGGTTTTTGAAGAAAAGCAGTAATTCCTGCCTTCCGGTATTTTTGCCAGTCTTCTTCCGGCTGTGCAGCTGAGACAATGATTACCGGCATATCAGATTCACTTATTTTCATTTCTTCCCTGATAAACCGCGTTGTCTTAAGTCCGTCAATTCCCGGCATCCGCATATCCATGAAGAGCAGATCAAACCGGTCTTCCTTTAACGTTTCAAGAGCTTCCATACCGTTTTCAAGTTCATGGTAGCTCACTTTCCACCTGTCAAGGATTTTTTTGAAGAGAAGCCTGTTATATTCTTCATCATCCACTATCAGGAATTTCATTCCGAGGATCTCCTCCGGAATTGAAACGGGGGATGAGATATCCTTTTTAATTTGTTTTTCATCACCGGTCAGGAGGGGTATCTGACATATAATTTTTGTTCCCTGGTTCTTTTTGCTTTTAAAATCAATAGTGCCCTGATGCAGTTCAACAAGCCTTTTAACTATTGATAATCCCAGGCCTGTCCCGCCGTATTTTCGTGTGGTACTCATCTCCGCCTGTGTAAAATCTTCAAAAATCATTTCAATTTTGGATTCCTCTATTCCGATACCGGTATCGGTAAACTCCATGATGAGATCCGTTTCTCCATTTTGTTTATTAAGGCTCCTTACCGCGAAACTGACGCTGCCGTCTTTTGTGAATTTGACAGAATTACTTACCAGGTTGATTATGATCTGTTTCAGTCTGAAGGGATCGCCCAGAAGCACAGGAGGTGTATCCGGACTTACCGAGCAGGTCAGCTGAGTATTATTCTGCTTAGCCTGCTTTTCAAACATTGCATGAACATCATCAACCATCTGACCAATACTGAAATGCACTTTCTCAAGGGCCAGTTTATTATTTTGAAGTTTTGAGAAATCAAGAATATCGTCAATAATCTTTAATAAATGGTCAGATGATGATTTGATAATCCTCAGGGAACGCGCGGTACTTTCATTATATGGTTCATGGAGCAGCTGATCTGTAAATCCTGAAATTGCCGTTACCGGCGTCCTTATCTCATGGCTCATATTGGCCATGAACAGTTCTTTGGTCACTGATAGTTTTTCAGCTTCTTCTTTCGACTTCTCAAGTGCGATCTGATAGGCATAAGCATTTCTTACATACCTTATTATGATAAACAAAACCAATACTGCCAGTAATCCGCCTGAAATGGAAAGCAGGATAAGCAGACGGTAGGTACTGCCGGCGACCTGACTGGCTGCATCAGCTTTTAACCTGATGCTTTCAAAGACTTCATTCTCCATTTTGGAGATCAGGTCATAAAATTTTCCGGTGATCTCACTGCTGTTTTTCGCCAGCTGCGATTCCTGAGCGATCAGTTCATATTTTGTTGTACTATCCTGCCTGACCACTTCATTAATATTGGCTATGATCTCCTGTTCGCGGGGCAAGCTCTCAGGTTGGCGGCTGAAGACCCTTTTCAAGATGCCTCTTTTCTGGCTAATCTCTGAAGCAACGGTGTACTGATCAGATAACTGCCTCAGATTTTCAATAACTCTGTTGTCTTTATTTAGAACCAGCAGATCGTTCCAGATAATAATGTTCTCCTCAATCAGCCTGCTTATGGTATCGGTCTGTTGCAGCAATGCAGAGTCGGTACTGCACTCTGAACGCAGTTTGCTTACTTTTTCATCGATATTTGATATAATTTTGTAATAAGGCTTTATGTCAGAGGGATCTCTTGTAATAGTATAGATGCGGATGCTGGTCCCCGCTTTTTCAAGATCCGATGAGATGTCGCGTATACTTAGTAATCTGAGTTCCGGATTAGCGTCGATACGGATAGAGGATACAATCGATGAAAGATTCCGGTATAACAGATAGCAGGTTGCTGAAAGCAAAATGACGGCCAGGGTCATTAAAAATCCAACCTTAAGCTGTATTGAATTCTTTTTCAGGTAACCGCTAAGTTTTTCATTCATTTATCCAAAGATACAGAATATTTATTTTCAATATATTGCTGGACATAGAGGCCGCAAAGTGCAGGGGCAAACCTGTCTTTGACTACAAAATAATCATAGGGAACCTGGCTGGTTTTTTCTTTAACGTCTTTTGACTGTGAGAGAAGCACAATCATAGCATCACACGATTGTTCTTTCAACAGACTGATAATGTGGGCGGCATTTAATCCATTTCCAAGATAATAATCAACAAATACAATAGTGTGGTTGCACTCAAGTTCATTTGACCTGATCTTTCTGATGTATTCACCGGCATCAGTATAGGAGCGCAGCACAAGCTGGTAATTCCCTTTGAACAAAAAAGGACTGATGCTTTGCTGAATGGCATTTGAAATCAGATTATTGTAGTATTCATTATCTTCGACAACAAGCACATTTATTGTTTCTTTCATCTCTCTTATTTTTGGTACCGGAGAAGTCATTCCAACAATGTGCCAGAATTTTATATTTTCAGGAAAGAAATTCTAAAGTGTTTAAAAATAATGTGTTAAGATCCTGTAAAGACTATTCACATAATTCCAGGTAAATGAGTTTTTCTCAAATTGAGAAAACTGAAATTTGGATTCCCTATTATCTAAAACCAGGGCTATATCTATCGAAGAAGCTTCCCGGTATTAACCCTGCTTCATCGCCTTTATTCTGTTGATGCAATTCATAACCGACCTGCCGGTATGGTAATTACCTTTCCAGATATTGGATTTAGTACCATTCTTCGCGCGGGGTTCCTTATCGAGCGAACTTGAATACCAGTCTCCATTTTCCCAGTCAATCAGATAATCCTTTATGAATTTCCATTGATCCAGAAACCTCTTTTTATAATTAAGGGGATCATTTGGGTACAATTCAGACATTATAAGTAAAGTATTAAGTGTTTCAGACTGAGCCCACCAGTTCTTTGTATCCCTCAAAATTGTAACGTTTGTTTCATTTTTATAACGGTATCCGGCATCATAAACTCCAGCGCTTGAATTGTCCCATCCGTAATTCATAGCATTATCAACCATTCTTTTACTTACTTCCATGGTTTTTTTATTTTCACCCAGTTTCAGGGCTTCGCCAGCTTCCATAAGCAGGTAAGCTGTCTCAACATCATGGCCAAATGACATGTGGTCAATGAAATAATTCTTTTTATGTGCCAGTTTGGATGAATCCTGGTACGAAACAGGAGTCAGGTCCTCCCTGATGTATAACTGGAGGTAGCCTTTATCTTTTACAAAGACATCACGAATAAGCAGGAACATTTCGTTCAGGCGTTTGCGTAAAAGGTCATCCGGCCAAACGTGGTAAAGTTCCGTGAGAGCTTCCATAATATGTATGGAGCTGTTCTGGTCTTTCGGAGGTATTCCGCGCACACCACCTGTCTTTACCGGTGAACCGTCCTGGTTGAGAAACTGGAAGTATCCGCCGTAAACCGGATCGTGGCTTCCTTTTTCGAGCCAGCCGAATGCCTTCTTTGCCAGTTCCAGGACTTCCGGATCCCTGCTCTCTTTATAGTAAGCAGCCAGTCCGTAAATGGCAAATGCATTTCCATAGGCGTTCTTTGCAATACGTTTATTGTTGCCTTCATTTATAGGTTTACCTTCCCTGGTAACCAGATTGAAGAAACCGCCAAACTCCTTGTCCCACATAAAATCCCTGAGAAAAAGATAACCATGTTTTGCATATCCGAGATAAACAGGATCAACGGTAAAGGCTTTCATTTTTGAACACATCCAGATATGCCTGCCCTGGGTAACGATCATTTTGTTTTGATTTTTGGTCATTTCCCATTTATAGTTAAAATCACTAAGGTAGCCGCCGTACTCACTGTCAATCACTCTGGGGTACCACACCGGCATCATATTTTTAAGGAGGAGATCCTCCATTTCCTGAGCAATAGTGTTTAAATCAGCCGACTGGACTTGTCCGGCCGCGTTATGCCTGAATAATAAAACAATCAATAAGAAGAAGGTTGCTAGTTTATTTAATCTGGTCATTGTTAAGAATTTTTAGAATAGGCGGTGAAATTAAACAGTTTAAAAGAAAGAGCCTGAAAAATACGGAATTTTAATCCGCAATCACAAATCAAAAATCCGAATTTTTTTACACATTATTTCATTTCAGGTTAAATCCAGATATATCAACAGCCGGTTTTTCTCCGCGAGTATCCTCATCTTTCAGTCTCATAGTAATTACCTTTTGTTCACCGGGCATAAGTGATATGTAGTTATCACTGTAAAATACCGGAAGCAGGCGCTCCATGCTTTTTCTGCCGGTGACTTTTAACCGGATCATTAAAGCCGGATATTCAGAGGCATTATTTAATGTGGTGGTCAGGATCCAAATATTTCCTGATCTTTCAATACTTGTAGTTTTTTCAAGATCGACTTTTGGAAGCTTTCGAAGCTCCTTGTAATTGCCATCTTCAATTCCTCTCCAGTAGAAGTTCTCGGATACGACATTTTCACCTTCGGCAAGGGTGAGCTTAATAAAGTGAACAGGTGACAGACTTTCCGGAAATTCGAGCCTGAAACAGGTAACTGTTGAATCTTCACTGCATGTGATTACGGCTCCCTTTTTCCATTGAACCGATCCATCCATATTTAAAATCAAGGCTTTGGCAGTCAGTCCTGGCCTGTTTCCGGCATTATAATTGACAACTTCAATATCATCAAAAACCGGATTCCACTGGATATGAATTGGTTCCGAAGCTTTTTTACAGCCGAAATATGCAGCCGTGGGCTCGAGGAAGTAATCGTAAGTCTGCCATACCATCGATGGCCATGCAGAATGACTCATCCACAAAAGAAGCCCCTGCCGGTACATGCTTCTTCCTTCAAACATTCCCCTGTAGCCATTATAGTTTATCCATTGAGCCAGCTCAGTAAATTCCCTTCCATCCTTTGCCGGACCAAATCCTTTTTCAATCATCTGGTTAAAGGAGGCGGCATTCTGTGCGCTTTCGAGGCAGTAATCATGAACACCCCACTGGCTGTTCTGAGGCCACAATGCCGATTCAGGAAGTGTTTGCTTAAGACTCTCCCATGTCATCACATTGGGCATTCCCCGTTCACTGTGAAACTTAAAAAAGCCATACAACAGGAAATAATCCCTTACCGGAAGTGCTCTGTAAGGTCCTCCTCCGCTTACTACCCCCATGGCCGAGTTGGAAATATAATGAAGTCCGGGATGAATGTCGTGTATCATTGCCCTCAATGCCGTATCCAGTGCAACAGGAGGATCACCTTCATTACGACCGCAATAAATTCCGATGGAAGGATGGTTTCTTATCCTTCTTACAAGATCATCAGCATTTTTTAAGAACATTTCAGGATTGTCAGGATCGGGACCATCGACCGGATTTGCAAGCCAGAAATCCTGCCAGACCATTATCCCATGCCTGTCGCAGGCTTCAAAAAATTCATCATCGCCAGTCTGACCGACCCAATTCCTGATCATTGTGAAGTTCATGTCGGCATGGTAAGCAACCGCAGCGTCATATTCCCTTCCACGGTAGGCAAGATTTGATTCAGGAAAGCCCCAGTTTCCTCCCCGGCCAATAAAGCGCCTTCCGTTAATATACATATTCAGTATCTGATAGTTTTCTGTGAAGGTCATCTCACGGATACCCGAACTGAAGGCAGTTTTATCAGATATCTTTCCATCGGAAGTCCTGAAAGTAAATTCCACATCGTACAAATAAGGCCGGCCATAACCTTTGGGCCACCATAATCTTGGATTTTCAATTTGCAGGGCTTTGTGTGTGGAAGGATTCAGTTTTATGGCTTTTGTCTCGGAAGGCCTGAGGGTAACCTCTGTATCGAAAGAAATATCACCGTATTTACCTGACAATACTCCCCTGACCTCAGTTGATTTAAGATTCTGTAATGTTACCTCGATATTGATATCGGCTTTTGTGGTATCGGGCAGCGGGAGGTCAGAACTAATGAATGGATCTGTAATTGCGACATCTCCCGTTGTATGAAGGTAAACATCGTTCCAGATACCAATGTTTCTTCCCCTGATTGTCGGGATCCAGTCCCATCCTATTGATGCATGGTAAGTGGGATTGTCTGCACCCAGTACACCTCCGTTCTTATCGGTACTGACAGCTGTCTGCTCTTTAATTACTCCGATGTTTTCATTTTTCACAATCAGAACTGCAAGTGTGTTTTTCCGGCCGGGGATTATAAGATCCGTGACATCAAACTTGCCGCGCATAAATGCGCCTTCAATCCGTCCGGTCTTTTTCCCGTTCACAAATACGTCAGCTTTCCAGTTAATGCCATCGAAATTAAGAAACATGTGTTCCCCTTTAAAATCTGAGGGGACTTCAAATTCATTACGGTACCAGAAATCGGAATTAAAGAATGATTCGGAAATCATGAGTTGATTATCGGCAAAATCAGGATCAGGTATGGCACCGGCATTCTGATAGCTAACCAGGACTGTCCCGGGCACTGTTGCATCAACCCACTCTTCGTTTTCGAATCCGGCAAGTGATATCTCTTCTCCTGCAGAAGCAACCTCAGAAGCCCTCTGAATTTTCCAGTTGCCTCCGCTAAGTGTTAGCCGGTTTTCTGCAGCGACATGACCAGCTTTTGGACTGGTGATCAGACCTCCTTTGCCGAAGACCTCAATTTCACTCAAAATATAATTTTTTCCTGCGTACGGTCCGGTCATCAATATTCTGACAAAACGGCCATTCCCCTTCCCCGGAATGTTGATGTCGTCAAGTAATTCATTTGTACCTGGTAGCTTTGCCAGGTCACTCCAGTTTTTGGCGTCGTCCGATACCTGGACAGATCCTTCCAGTGCTTTATTAATCCAGTGGAGCTTTACCTGATCGAAAGTACTACGTGAACCCAGGTCGACATATATCCATTCTTCTCGATTTCCTGCGCTCATCCAGGCGCTTTTAAAGTTATGTGAAGGAACCATTTTCAGCCTTGTTCCGCCGCGGTAAAAATCAAGATTTCCGAAAATCCATTTTTCAGCACAGGGCACTGAAAGACTGATACGGTAATAATGGTAAGATGTTTTAGTATCGAGGTCGAATGAGGCATTAATAATCCTTTGTTTGGCCGGAGGGTTGAATTTGAATGTGAATGATGGCCTCGGTGTAGTAGAGTCGTTCCCGTAGGGGCTCATGAGAAAAGGATTAACCGGACGACTGCGGTTAGCGCCCCTCTTCCCGGAAGTCTGCTTCATCATCATGGCAAATGGATCCATTCTCTCTTCGCCAGGTAATCCTTTGCCTTGCATTATTCCAATTTCCTTCCAGGTTATTCCATCATCCGAACCAGAGCAGACGAATTTCCAGCCTGTTGGATTCTTTTCATTATAAGTAATGGTCCCGTTAAGAGTTATTTTATCTACATCGGCAGGTTTTGCTTCCCTGTTAAGGCCGAACCGGATCCACACATCCGGTCCGTCAAGACTCATTTCTGTAACACTGTTATGATCAAGCAACCATTCCCTTTCATTTCTGGGCACAATTCCATTGTTCCCTGAAATTGTCAGATAATCAGGAATTTCTTTTTGAATTATCCCGTCAGTGGCAAGCTGGGCGGTAAGGTTATAGTCATAACTTGATGAGTTGAAAGCAGGCCTCAGCCTGGCTATGTTACGGTAACTCTTTTTGTCAGGAATGAGGGCAGGAGAAAAGTCTTCCGCAGGGTTCCCGGGGTAAATGCCTACTCCCCGGGTGTAAGTTGTATTTTTATTAAGGCACCCGGGAATTAATGCCGCAAAAAAGAAAAGTGCTCCTGTAACATACCATGGCTTTAATGAGTTCATATCTGGCAAAAAATTTATAATTATCTGGTTTTTTGTACGTCAAGTTCTCCCTTTAAAGCCTTTGTAAAAAATTTGCCGCCATCTGTGAGTGAATAATCCCACGATTGCAGTAAGCGGGGGCCCCATTCAGGGTCGAAAACCCAGCACATCCAGCTTATACCCTTTCCTTCAAGGTATTTTATGATACTGTTGCCATAGCCGGAATTGTTATTCCCGCC
>CAYPKL010000495.1:0-6625 GCA_964411285.1 uncultured Rikenellaceae bacterium | reverse complement strand
GCTTTTTCGTTTACAGAAATAACATGTCTGCCTGGATCTTCTCTTGATATTTCAATGTTCCTGATCAGTTCTTCTGCAATTTTCCTGTTCTCATCAAATATCATGTTGCCTCCGAGATATGTCAATATTTGTCCGGTAGGTGTAACCGTCAGCTCTTCAGGAGACAAGATTTCAGCTTCCAGCTCTGACGGATCGCCGGGAAGGTTAAAATGTTCAAGAAAAAAAGAATAGATAGCAAGTCTGATTTTGGGAGTAAGCCAGTGTTTGGAGTCGTCTTCCGTAAATTTAAGGTTCCGGCTATTCCTAAAAGCCTCATAGGCTCTCCCGGCTTCCTCATAAGCTTCACGCGCTCCCTGCAGGCTCAGATATTCATCTCTTGAGACAAATGTAAGAAGTGATGGTTTTGGAGCTCTGACTTCAAGCAGATCCTCAAAAGTAATTCCGTTTTTAAGGCTGTGATAAAGGACAGATTCAGCATCCTGGGCTCCCTTTGTTTCAAGAAGCCGTTTATTTGATGTCGCCCAGCTGCAGGGTACTGACACTTTTACTCTTTCATCAAGCGCTGCTATGTAGGAAGTAACTGTCCCTCCTCCTGAAAAACCTGTAACGCCAATTCTTTCAGGGTCAACCTCTTTTCTGGAAATAAGGTAATCTATCGCCCTGATTCCGTCCCATATGAAATACCTGGCACATGAATTACCTGTCATAAAACACTGATTTCCGAAATAGCAGTGCTCAATTACTGAATAGCCTACAGAAGAAAACTTAACCTTCTCATCATAGTTCTGAACATGTTCCCCCTGCCCGGGTGGATCAATGGCAAATACGATTATTCCTTTTCTTACCAGATTATAGTTTATAACCTGATACAACGGTGCCCTGAAAGCTTCCTGGTTATGCCCGATAACATTGAGAACGGCAGGAGCTTTACCGATTACCTTTTCAGGAACATAAAGGCATCCGGTTACATAAAACCCTGGAAAGGACTCAAATACAATTTTCTCAATCCTGAAGCCATCCTGCCTGATCACACCGGTAATTCTTGGATTTAAAGCAGTTCTCTGAGGAAAAGGACCAATTGATTCTGTCAATTTACCCCTGATATAGGTTTGTCTCTTAATCCAGTCATTTTCAGAGGTTAGCTTTTTTATTTCACCATCACGTAAATTATAATAAGCAAATGCCTTTTTGTTCAGATAATTAATTAAAAGACTTCCCGGATTGTTCCATCGGATCCACTGGTTTAAAACATTGAGATTTTCCTCTTCCTGCTTAAGATTACTACTTACATTTTTCTCTGCAGGATTGACCTGACCCTTCAGAGGCAAAAAACAAAATAATAAGCAGAAAAATAACACTGATATTCCCTGAACGCGGTTGTTTTTCATAACAATAATAACATATTCCTGGCAGTCTGATGGTTAAAGACCGGATACTCAAGGTTTAAGTAAACAATTATTATTAAATTTAAGAATAAAATCGACCCGATTAGTCAGCGATTGAGAAATTTAATATTATTTAACTAGTGCGGATCAGGATTATAATTGCTGCCGGTCAATCGGAAACTGCAGCGATAAGGAATAAGGTCTTTTTACTTTTGTCCCTTCTTTTTTCTCCTTCTGATAATACCTTTAATTATCAGATAAATAACAAATCCTGCTCCAAGGGTATAAAGAATATCATCCAGATATGGGAAAATTTTATCTTTGAGGTCATAAATATAAAAGCCTATTAAGGCAAGAATAATATTCCATATACCGGCGCCGGCAAATGTGAAAAGGATAAAATCGCGCAGGTTCATTTTTGAGAGACCGGCAGGTATTGAAATGAGGTGTCTTATTCCCGGTACAAGACGACCAATAAAAGTTGATGTTCTGCCATTACGTATGAAATAGTTTTCAGCGTGTTCAACTTTTTCTCTGGAAAGAAGGAAAAACCTGCCAATAGATGATTCAGCAAATTTATATACAATCGGACGCCCAAGATAATAGGAGAGAGTATAGTTGATCAGCGATCCGAACAGTGCTCCGATTGTTCCGGAGAGTATAACAAGAAAAATATTAAGATCACCCTGGGCGGCTTTGTATGCAGCAAAGGGAACAACTACCTCTGACGGCAAAGGAATAAAAGTGCTTTCTATTGCCATAAGCAGGGCTATAGTGAAATAATTAAGATTGGCCATGTACCAATCTAAGAGAGAATGAAATATCTCCATAGTCAGAAATTAAAATTAAGGGCAAAAATAATTAATTTACGCATTTGTGGGCAAATCTTTTTTCCTGACTGCTCTTACCCACTGAGGAATTGCATTGAAGAGAATTATAAAAACGCAAATTATTATAGCAATGGTAAGCAGAAGGTTTATGGCTCCGGGCACCACAGTACCGGGGGCTCTGACCTGTGGTAAATAAATATTCCTGATATTCAGGAAAGCGGCGGTAAGCGTTGTCACTCCAACAAAAATCATAGGCAAAATTGTAACCCAGGCATATTTTGTTCTTCCCCTGTTTATTATAAAAGATGTCGCGATTGCCAGCGCAATTGTAGCCAGTAATTGATTGGCAGTTCCGAACATAGGCCAGATTGTAGAAACAGTCCCGGTATAAATAAAATATCCCCATGCAAGAACAATGATAAAGCTTGTAATCAGGTTCCCCGGAAGCCAGTTGGTTTTCTGAAACGGCTTATAGAGCTTACCAAGTGATTCCTGCAACAGGAATCTGCCAATACGGGTGCCGGCATCAATCGTAGTAAGAATGAACAGAGCTTCGAACATTATGGCAAAATGATACCAGTACGACATTAGATGCTTCATGCCTGGTATGGATGAAAAAATATGAGCCATTCCCACACCAAGGGATACTGCACCACCTGTTCGTCCGGCAATTTTCTCACCTACGCTGGCAGAAAGCTGATCAAGGTTCGATTCAGTAAAGCCCATCTCATGTAGTTTTGGGAGGATTGCCTGAAGTTTGTCAACCGGAACATTTATCTGGAAATAATCAAGTGGCAGCAAGCTTGTTGCCGCAATCAGCGCCATTATGCTCACGGCGCCCTCAGTAAGCATAGCTCCGACGGCAATTGGCTTTATATGCGATTCTTTCATAATCATTTTAGGGGTTGTTCCGGAGCTTACAAGTGAGTGAAATCCCGAAATTGCGCCACAAGCTATAGTTATGAAAAGGTATGGAAATAATTTGCCGGGGATTATCGGTCCTCCACCTTTCCCGAATTCTGTAAATGCCGGCATTTTAATTTCGGGAGCAACTATTATCAGCCCGATTGCCAGCAGTGCTATAACCGATATTTTCATAATTGAGCTCAGGTAATCGCGTGGTGAGAGCAGCAGCCACACGGGCAGAACTGAAGCAAGGAATCCATAGATTGCAATCAGTATTGTAAGAGTTTTATGATCGAAAGTAAACCAGCCTGCAATACCTGATCCGGGAATATATCGTCCGGCTATAACTGCTGCAATCAGTAAAATGACTCCAAAAATTGTTGCTTCGAGGGTTTTTCCCTTCCTTATTTTAAACATCCATACCCCCATTATCAATGCGATCGGAATTGTTGAAGCAATAGTAAATGTCCCCCAGGAACTCTCAGCAAGGGCATTTACAACAACGAGACCCAGTCCGGCCAGGGCAACAACAATGATTAAGATAATTGCAAATGATGTAGTTGCACCGCTTATTTTATTTATCTCGGCTTTTGCAATTGCCGCAAGTGATTTGGCGTCATGCTGAACCGATGCGGTAAGGATAATAAAATCGTGCACTGCGCCTGCCATAACCGACCCGATCAGCATCCACAAAAAGCCGGGCATAAACCCGAACTGTGCAGCAAGGACCGGTCCGACCAGAGGACCAGCACCGGCAATAGCTGCAAAATGATGTCCGAATAAAACCCATTTGTTCATCGGGTAATAGTTCTGACCATCGTATAATCTGTAAGCGGGAGTTTTATCAAGGTCATTCGTGACAGCAACCTTTGCTGCTATAAAGCTGAAATACAGCCTGTAAGCAATTATAAATAAAGCAATGGTCCCTATTACAAATGGCATGGCATTCATGCGGAAGCTTATGTTATGTGATTAGAGGAACAAAATAGCCATTATCATTTTCCTGTGCAATTGAAATTATAATAATTGTTATTTAGAAGAGCAAATTTGCTTATTTTGCATCAGAAATAAGATTCCCCAACATAATATCACTACCAACTATGAATGTAACCCGAACTTTTGATCTTCTGGACAGATACAGAGAGAATTATCCGAAAGATGATGCTTTTTGTTTTAAGCAAAATGGGCTTTGGATAAAATACAGCACGCAGGACTATCTTGATTATTCCTGTAATTTTTGCTGCGGCCTTTATGAACTTGGCTTAAGAAAAGGTGATAAGATTATTACTTTAACGAACAACCGGCCTGAATGGAATTTCATCGATATAGGAATGGCAATGCTGGGTATAATTCATGTGCCTGTTTTTACATCACTTAATAAATCGGAATATGAATATATAATCAAAGCCTCCGGCGCTAAAATGATAATTATTTCCGACAAGAAGTTGTTCAGATGCATAAGCCCCGCCATAGTTGATGGCGGATTTTCAGGAAGCATTTATACTTTCGACGTGGTGGATGGAGCCGCATGCTGGCTGGAAATAATTAATAAAGGTAAGTGCGGTTCCGGAAAGACAATGCAGGAAATTGAGAATGTAAAAAATCAGATCAGCCCTGATGATTGTGCTACTCTGATTTACACCTCCGGGACCACCGGAAAGGCAAAAGGAGTAATGCTGTCACATAAGAACCTTGTAAGTAATTTCATTTCCGCTGCGGCAGTTTTCAATTTAAAATCAACTGATAAATATCTGAGTATTCTGCCTCTTTGCCATGTAGGCGGGCGGCTGGGCAATTATCAGACCCAGTATAGCGGAACCAGTATATATTATGCAGAGAATATGGGGTCAATTGCTGCAAACATGCAGGAAGTTAAACCTGATGGATTTGATGCTGTCCCCCGTGTTCTTGAAAAATTCTACGATGTCATTATTTCAAAAGGCAAGAAGCTCAGCGGCATAAAAAAAATCTTATTCTTTTGGGCAGTAAATCTTGGCTTAAAATATAAACCATTCGGTGAAAATGGCTGGTTCTACGAGAAGAAATTATCAATTGCAGATAAACTCATTTTCAGCAAATGGAGAACAGCTCTCGGGAGCAATGTAAGAATTTGCGGATGTGGCGGCGCAAGCTTGCAGCCAAGGCTTGAGAGGATATTCTGGGCTGCCGGGATCAAAATAATCAATATGTATGGGCTGACAGAAACATCCCCTATCATAACAATCAACAGGACATTTAAAGGAGGGGTAAAGCTTGGTTCCGTAGGAACTGTAATCGAGGGTGTCGAAGTTAAGATAGCAGAAGATGGCGAGATTCTTTGTAAAGGACCAAACGTAATGCTGGGATATTATAACGATCCTGCCCTGACAAAATCCGTTTTTGATGATGATGGATGGTTTCATACCGGTGATATAGGTTACCTGGAAGAAAACAAATTTCTGATGGTAACTGACAGGAAAAAAGAGATATTCAAATTATCAAATGGCAAATTTATTGCACCTCAGCTCATTGAAAATATATTCAAGGAATCAATATTTATCGATCAGATAATGATCGTGGGAGAACATGAAAAATTTGCCAGCGCCCTTATTTCGCCTGATTTCAAATATTTTAATGAATGGCGTGTGGCGAATAAAGTTACATTCTCTGATATTGGTGAGATGATACGATTTCCTGAAATAATATCGATTTTCAGTTCAGAAATTGAAAGAATCAATAACCGTCTCAGCCCTCCTGAAAGGATCAACCGGTTCAGACTGGTCCCCGATGAGTGGAGTCCGGCAACAGGGGAATTATCTCCAACGTTAAAACTCAGACGTCACTATATTTCAAGCAAATACAAGGATATTTTAGATCAGATCTATATGAAATAATTAGTGAAAATATCACCTCAACTGATCTGATCATGAAAATAATAAGAGTAACCGGCAGGAAGACAAAAAAAGATTTCCTCAGGACTGCTAAAATAATTTATAAAGATGATAAGACATGGGTTTGTCCACTCAATAATGATATTGAAGCAATTTTTGATCCTGCGAAAAATCCATTTTTTAGCCATGGGGAAACGGAAAGGTGGCTCCTGACAGACGATAAAAATAACCTGACTGGCAGAATTGCAGCATTCATTGATACAAATCTTACCCACTCTTATGAACAGCCTACAGGAGGTATAGGGTTCTTTGAATGCATTAACGACAAACCCTCAGCCTTTCTGCTTTTTGATACCGCCAGGGAGTGGTTGAAAACAAAGGGTATGGAGGCAATGGATGGTCCGGTAAATTTCGGAGAGACTGATAAATACTGGGGCTTGCTTGTTGACGGTTTTACTCATCCATCTTTTGATGTTCCTTATAATCATCCTTATTACCAGGATCTTTTTGAATCGTACGGTTTCATGACTTACTACAAAATGGAAGGCTTTCACCTCGATATTACCAAACCGCTTTCAGAAAGATTCCGAAAAATTGCTACCTGGGTATCTGAAAAACCGGGATATGAATTCCG
>CAYPKL010000494.1:0-5231 GCA_964411285.1 uncultured Rikenellaceae bacterium | reverse complement strand
CCCGACGGGGATCTGGTAGGAATCATTTTTGACAGTTTTCATGATCTGCGGACAGGATTTCTGTTTGGAACAACATCGGGAGGAGTCAAATATGATCAGATTTTCACAAATGACGGACAGAATGAGGATGAATCGTGGGATCCGAACTGGTGGGTAAAGACCTCTGTCAATGAAGAGGGGTGGGTAGCGGAAATGAAAATTCCCTTCAGCCAGCTGAGGTTCAAGGGGAATTCCGGAGAAATATGGGGACTGGAGGTAGCCAGGATATTATACAGAAAGAATGAAACGAGTTTCTGGCAGCACATGCCGAAAGATGCACCCGGGTTGGTACATCAGTTTGGTGAACTTGCCGGACTTGAAAAAATCAGACCGAGGAAGATATTTGATGTTACTCCGTATGGAGTTGCCAAGATTGAAACTTATAAGACAGATCTTTCAAATCCTTTTATGACAAAAGGGAACAAATTCGGATTGAACGGGGGTATTGATGCCAAAATAGGTGTGACCAACAATATGACTATGGACCTTACGATAAATCCTGATTTCGGCCAGGTGGAGGCAGACCCGTCAGAAGTGAATCTTACGGCATATGAAACATATTTCAGCGAAAAAAGGCCTTTTTTTATCGAGGGGAACAATATAACAAATTTCAATATCGGTGTAGGCGACGGCGATGTCGGTAACGACAACCTATTCTATTCCAGGCGCATAGGACGCAGACCTCAGCGAGAACCAGATCTTGATGACGGACATTACGCCAATATCCCGAAATTCACAAACATAATTGGTGCCACAAAGCTTACGGGAAAAACAAGCGACGGTTTGTCGGTGGGTTTTATCGAAGCTGTTACAGCTGAAGAGAAAGCCGAAATAGACAGAGAGGGAGAAAGATCGTTTGAGTCAGTAGAACCTTTAACCAACTACCTTGTCGGCAGGGTGCAGAAAGATTTAAATGAAGGGAAAACTATTCTTGGTGGTATTTTTACAGGTACAAACAGGAATCTGGATGCCAATCTTGAGGAGTTCCTGCACAAATCGGCATATTCCGGAGGACTTGATTTCACTCAGTATTTCAAGGATAAAAACTGGATGTTGAGTGTCAGCACAGCATTAAGTCAGGTCAAAGGGACCAGCGAAGCTATTAAAAGCACACAGGAGTCGTCGGCACGTTATTATCAGAGACCCGACAAGGATTATGCAATTCTTGATCCGGACCGCAAATCGCTTTCAGGATCGGGCGGAAGGGTTCAGCTTATGAAGCTTAACGGTCATTTAAACATCATGGGTGTTGTTACCTGGAAATCGCCCGGTTTTGAAATAAATGACCTCGGCTACAGCCAGAACTCAGATCAGATTCTTGCTGTGGCATGGGCAGGCTACAATGAATGGGAACCAAAAGGCATCTACAGACGATACAATTTCGGGGGTGATTATTATACAGTCTGGGATTTTGGAGGCAATGTCACAGGAAGAGGGATTGAAACCAATGGAAACATAAGCTTTAAGAACTACTGGAATGCATGGGGGGGGTTGAATACAAACTTCTCGGCAATGAGCGGTACTGTCCTGAGAGGAGGTCCAATGATGAAAACACCCGGAAGGATCTATGGCTGGATCGGGTTCTCAACTGATAACCGTAAGAAACTTCAGCTCGAGTTCTTCACCAATTATAACAAAGGATTCAGCAATAATTCCACCAACTCATATTCACAGATTGAATTAACCTACAAACCTGTCAATTACCTCTCTTTCCAGGTTCAGCCTTCATACACCAAATCATTCAGCAAGCTTCAATATGTGGATAATGTTCAATACGCCGGAAATGAAAGATACATCTTTGCAAGCATCGACAGAAAAACAATAAGCGCCTCGCTGAGGGTCAATTTCAATCTTAATCCCGAACTGACACTACAGTACTGGGGTCAGCCATTTATTGCCACCGGGAGATACCACGATCATAAATATATAACCGATCCGATGGCAGATTCGTACAATGACCGTTTCAGGTTATATTCAAATTCCCAGATAACATCCGGCAGTGATACTTACTCAATTGATGAGGATATGGACGGGACAGGTGATTACAGCTTCGATAAAACCGATTTTAACGTTCAGGAGTTTCTTTCAAACTTCGTTCTGAGATGGGAATTTGCCCCCGGATCATCAGTATATCTTGTGTGGAGCCAGACAAGAAGCGGCTTTAACAGTTCCGGCAAGATGGACTATTTTAATGATATGGGAGATCTTTTTGATAATGGGATCGAAGACCTGAATAATGTATTCCTTGTTAAATTCAGTTACAGATTCGGAATACGGTAGGCGACAGGCGACGGGCACCAGGCGTCGGGAAGTCAGATAAGATTTTCGAATTTGATACCCAGCTTATTTAGTGCATATCCTGTTTCCCTGATATAGTCGCCATAGGCTGTGATCCAGTGAAAACCCGGCATCTCTTCAGCGACTTTTCTGCTGTCGCACGAAAACTTTACATCTATCTGTGAACGGCATATATCGAGGAACGGATTGTCAGCAATCGTCCCGAGAAGTCCCACATTCCTTTTAAATTCAAAATCGGGCATTATGTTTGTTACAGTCTGACCGATAAGCATTTCAACTTTTGGCGCAGCTCCGTAATCAGATTCAAAATGTGTAAGAAGCCTTGCGGGTTCCAGTCTCTTTCCATCCATCCGGCGGGGAGCTGTACAATGAGCAAGGGTTATTATACCATCGTGAGGATATGTCGGGTCATTCAGGAATACAGGTTTACCTGAAATATTACCCAGAAGAATACCTGCAGGGACAACCACAAAATCAGATTCGCAAAAAGCAAGATAACCTGCATCGTTTAATAAACTTAAGGTAAGGCATGCGGTAGTCTCAGACATTGGCATAATCGTCCCCATACATTCATTTATAGTAATTGCCCTGGTTCCCGCCTTTGTCATAATCCGTGTCAGAACATCCTGAAGAACAAAGCAGTTTTCTACAAATTGTTTTTTTGTCTCCAGGCGGATACCACTGTCTGCAAGATACTTTCCCGTCCGCTCAGCAGCTGCAGCGATAACAGATTTATCCGATCTGGCCGAATTAATAAGCTTGCCAAGTTCGTCATACGAGACAGTTCTGATATCAAGTTTGAATTTTTCACGCACCAGATTGGGAACTACTCCTTCAGGCTGAGCCCATGCACCGGGCCCACCAATAGCTACGATAGTTGAATTAAGAGTGTTTTTCAGACCGCAAAGGGCTCTCAGCCTCCACAGGATCTCATCCTGATTATCAATCACCACATCATTCTCATTTATACCTGATACAGCAAGCTTGTCGGTGTGCTGTCTTAAAAACCTGGGACTTATAATTTCATACCACAGGTAAACCGGACCTGACTTATGACGGCAGAAGATTATTGTATTCTTCCCCATTTTATTAAGCTTATCAAAAATATTCATCCCCCCGCCTGCAGCATAAACAAGAAACAGGTCGGCACTTTTCAGATCAGCGATGTTTTCAAGATCTGTAACCTTCAGTATTTTAGCGACTGGCAGGATATTCAGCGGGAAATCGGCTTGTGCCTGAATGGTTTTCAGCTCAACCTGAATTCTCTGAATTTCAGACTCCACATCCGCTTCAGTTTGTAATCCGCCCCATGACCGCCAGCTTGTCTGGTCGCGGCGGTTCGGTATTTCATATGTAAGAACCGGCTTTACCACAAGAGGTATCCGGTCAATATTGATTTTTTCATCCGGCAAAAATGAGGTAAGAGAACTCCACGTGACCGGCATTGCAGCAGCACCAACTGCAGTGGTACCCACTACCCTGACAAAGTTTCTCCGTGTAATGTCATTGGATGTATGTCCGGAGCTCCCACAGCACGAACAACCTGCTGCCAGATTAGTTAACGAGTCATCATTTTTTGAAATAGCCATTTTTACCTCCCTGTTATTTTTTTAACAATACGAAATATACTAATTTTTTACACTCCAGATTTCAGATGGTTGAGGACCCATTTTGAAAGTCATTTTCCCACCTTTGAGGATATCATTGTGGGTGAAAAACGGAGTTTCAAGAGGAACACCATTGATAGTAACGTTTTGAATATAAATATTTACCGGAGAATTATTCTTTACTTCCAGGATAAAATCGCTTCCATTCTCCTGTTTAATTGTAACCCTGTCAAACAACGGACGACCGATTGTATAAACAGGCTCGCCGGGAGCCACGGAATAGAACCCCATGGAGCTCAGCACATACCAGGCCGACATTTGTCCGCAATCCTCATTGCCCGACAGACCATCGGGATTATTGAAATAAAGGGTGTTGAGGATCTGGTCAGCCAGCTTCTGGGTTTTCCAGGGCTGCCCGGCATAATTGTAAAAATAAATGATATGATGACTCGGTTCATTCCCGTGAGCGTACTGTCCTATCAGTCCTGAAATATCTGCTGACCTGTTTTCCCCTTCAATCCTTGAATCAGTTGTAAAAAGGGAATCGAGCTTTACCAAAAATTTCTCCTTCCCCCCCATCAATCCGATCAGTCCCTGAACATCATGAGGCACAAACCAGGTCCATTGCCAGGCGTTTCCCTCTACATAGTCGGCAACAGTATGATCAGAATACCTTGGATTAAATGGAGTTCTCCATTCCCCTGCAGATGATATTCCGCGCATAAAACCTGTTCCCGGATCAAAATATTTCCTGTAGCGGAGAGCCCGCTCTGAGTAATTTTTGTACTCATTTTCTTTACCAAGCTCTTTTGCCATCTGTGCAATGCACCAATCGTTGTAAGCAAACTCCAGGGCTTTCGCCACCGACTGGTTATCCTTGTCGCAGGGAGCATATCCGATTGCAGTGTTATAGTATTTAGACATGGGCATTAATGACATCATGATATCCCGGTTAGCAACTTTAAAGCTGACAGTATCAAAATTGGATGATTTAACCATGGCTTCAAAAGCTTTCTCAGCGTCAAAATCGCGGATCCCTTTTACATAAGCGTCGACGATAACCGGGATGGCATGGTAGCCTATCATTGTACCGGTATAATTCGACGCAAGATCCCACATTGGAAGCAGCCCACCCTCATCATATTTTCTCAGCAGTGAACGGATCATCTCAGCATCGCGTGAAGGGTTGATTAATGTCAGTAGCGGATGCTCGGCCCGGAAGGTGTCCCAGAGTGAAAACACCGTATAGTTCAATGAGTTGTCCGACTTGTGAATCCGGTGATCCAT
>CAYPKL010000493.1:0-9227 GCA_964411285.1 uncultured Rikenellaceae bacterium | reverse complement strand
GCGGATTTGTAAATTTGCTTGCAAAAAATCTTGAGGTATTTCATCAGCCTCATAGCAGCCGACCGTGGAAAAAACTTAAGTATCAGAATCCGGTTTTGTATTACCTTGAGAAATATCTGAAAAAAAGGGACAGAATATAATCATATAGCAGCGGGACATTTATTCCACTAATAAATAGAGAGACAAACACATATTAGCTATTGGCGTTTCAATCGAAGACAAGGGATATATGCGAACTGGAATTGGTGCTGGCAGAACTCTGCAGGATTTTGGGAATTTGATCCGCCTTTTAGGGAATCACTATCATTGCAGAATTATTAAAATGTGGCTTTACAAGTGCAATTAGAGCCTCCAATGGGACTCGAACCCACGACCTGCTCATTACGAATGAGCTGCTCTACCAGCTGAGCTAAGGAGGCATAAACGCTGCAAATATAGAAATTCATTCTAATTTTTCCAGTCTGGCCAGCAGCGGAGGATGTGAATAATGAAAAAAAACGTATGCCGGATGCGGAATCATATTCGACAGGTTATTGACGGACAACTTTTTCAAGGCATCAGCCAGTAATTCCGACTTGTAATTATCCCTGACAAATCTGTCAGCCTCAAATTCATTTCTTCTCGAAACAATATTTGTAACTAATCCTATTAAGAGCGACAAAGGACTATACAGGATACCAAAAACTATAAGACCAAGGTGAAAACTCGGATTTTCAGCCCCAAGTGCATTTGACAGCAATGGATTATCAATAAGAAGTGAAAAGAGAAAAAGCATTAATCCGGTGAGGAAAACTGAAAAGATAAGACTGCGGAGCACATGTTTCTTTTTGTAGTGTCCTATCTCGTGGGCAAGAACTGCAACTATTTCTTCTTCACTAAGCTCTTTCTGCAAGGTGTCAAACAAAACAATTCTCTTTTTTGAACCGAATCCTGAAAAATATGCGTTGGCTTTTGTACTTCTCTTTGATCCGTCAATAATAAAAATGTTCTTTAATACGAATCCTGTCTTATTTGTAAAAGCTTCGATTTTTTCCCTTAAAGATCCTTCCTCGAGAGGCGCCTGTTTATTAAAAAGCGGTACTATTAATTCAGAATAAAAGAAATTAATAAAAATTGAAAATACCGTTATTAAACCCCATGCATAGAGCCAGAATCCTTTTCCGGTCCTGTAATAAACCCATGTAATAAGACCAAGTACGGGAATTCCGATCAGGATTGCAATAAACCATGACTTCAGGTGATCGGTTATAAAAGTTCTGATAGTCATTTTATTAAATCCATATCTTTTTTCAATTACGAAGGTGTCGAACCAGCTAAAAGGAATATTGATTAAGTCAGAGACAAGACCGATAATACCAAAGAAAATCAGGGCAATAATAACCATATTACTGCTAATTGAACGGGCGATGCTATCAACATAAGCAAATCCGCCGGCAATGATCATAAGTAATATGACACAAAGATTGAATATTGAAGTCCAGAATGACAGCCTTTTATTATCCTTTTCGTACAACCTGGTTTTACTATACTCCTTCTCATCGCAAATTCCTTTTAGTTTGGGAGGAACAGTATCTGACCACATGCCGGTGTTAAGGTGCTCAAGGTATCTCTCAATCAAAAAACCCAGAATGGGTATTATAAGAATAAGGAAAAAAATGGGATTGTGCATTGCAGAATTAACTAAATAAAAAAAAGAAGCAGGGCGCCTGTTTAAAATAATTGTGGAATAAATATGTCTCGCTGCATTTCCTCGTGCTATAAGGATAGGTGCCCTGCGATTACAAATATAATAAAAATATTTAAGTTAACATACCACCACAAACATGAATTGTTTGTCCGGTAATATAAGATGAAAGGTCAGAAGCAAGAAACAAAGCTGTATTTGCCACATCATCAGGGGTTCCGCCTCGTTTTAGAGGAATTTTATTTATCCAGTCGCTTTTAATGTCAGGTGGTAAATTTTCTGTCATTTCAGTAAGAATAAATCCCGGAGCTATTGAATTACATCTTATATTCCTTGATCCAAGCTCTTTGGCGACACTCTTTGTAAATCCCAGAATTCCGGCTTTTGATGCTGAATAGTTGCTTTGTCCGGCATTTCCTGATACTCCAACCACGGAACTCATATTAATAATAGAACCGCTTTTCTGTTTGAGCATTGCCACCAGTACAGCTTTAGAAAGATTAAAAACCGATTTCAAATTGACAGAAATCACTGCATCCCATTGATCTTCTGACATTCTCATAAGCAAAGTGTCCTTTGTAATACCTGCATTATTAACGAGAATGTCGAGTCTCCCAAAGTCTTTAATAATTTCATTGACAACTCTTTGTGAATCTTCATAATTGGATGCATTTGAAACATATCCTTTAACCTCAACTTTATGAACCTTTATTTCATTAATTGTATTAATAAATTCTTCATCCTCAACAATATTGGTAATAGCAATATTCGCTCCTTCCTTTGCGAATTTCTGGGCTATAGCCTTGCCTATTCCCCGGGATGCGCCTGTTATAAGGGCTGTTTTTCCTTCAAGTAATTTCATAAAATATAATATTTTAACTGCAAATATAGGAGAAAGTCTGTAAAGTCTGATTCACTATAACGCTCTAATTGCCCTCCATCACCTTCAGAACGGTTATTCCGATATCAGCCGGTGAATGAACAATTATGATACCGCACTCTTTCATTATCTCAATTTTGGCTTCGGCAGTATCGGCCTTTCCCCCGATGATTGCACCTGCATGTCCCATCCTGCGGCCTTTTGGTGCTGTTTGTCCGGCAATGTAACCTATTACCGGTTTTGTTCTGTTTTCCCTGATCCATTCGGCTGCATCTGTCTCCATAGTTCCACCAATTTCACCAATTATAATTATAGCTTCAGTTTCCGGATCGTGCATCATCAGCTTTACAGCGTCAAGAGTGGTTGTTCCCACTATTGGATCCCCTCCTATTCCGATACCTGTCGATTGACCCATCCCCAGCTTTGTAACCTGATCGACAGCTTCATAAGTTAAAGTCCCGGATCGTGAAATAATTCCTATACTCCCTTTTTTGTGAATAAAGCCAGGCATAATGCCAACTTTTGCTTCCCCCGGAGTAATTATCCCCGGACAATTAGGGCCAATCAGTCTGCAACTGAAAGATTTTAAATACTCTTTAACTGTAACCATATCGGCAACGGGGATACCTTCAGTAATTGACACAATAAGCTTTATACCACCTTCGGCAGCTTCCATGATAGCATCGGCTCCGGCAGCAGGTGGAACAAAGATTATTGAGACGTCAGCTCCTGTTGAACTTACCGCTTCACGAACTGTATTGAATACCGGACGTCCGAGATGAATCTGACCTCCTTTGCCAGGTGTTATTCCACCCGTAATAACTGTTCCGTATTCAATCATTTGAGTTGCGTGAAATGTCCCTTCACTTCCTGTAAATCCCTGTACTATTACCTTTGAATCCTTATTTACCAGAATACTCATATGATTAAGATATTTAACAAGATACGATATATAAAATTCAGACTGTTTATCTAAAGTTCTGTTAGTCTGAAGCTCAAATATACCTTAATTTATTTTCTAAAAACAGCTATCTTTGATAAATATTGAGCCGGAAGACGGAAGCAGGAAGCTGAAGGTCGGAAGCGGAAACAAAATCAAGCCTTTTTAATTTCGGACTTCGGTCTTCCTACTTTTAAGGTGCCGTACATAAATCACGATACAATCATGGTAAATATAGAGCCGGTATTATATGTAGGAATCTCCCAGTCTTTTTTTGCAGGATTGCTTATTTCCACCAAGAGACCCTTTAATACGGCAAACCGGTTGATGGCTGCATGGTTGTTTATGTTCTGTATCGAACTGATCTTTGCCCTGATCAATAGTACAGTAATCGAAATGTATTCATTCCCATTTATATCTTTTACCTAAAAAAATCTGCATATTTCTACGGTCTCAATGGATACCGGTATTGCGATAGAAAAAATTCCAGCATATCGCGTATATTATGACAGAATAACCGGAATTTTGTAATTATTTTTTATCAGTATAAAATTCGTAACAGAATTTCCAGGTGAATTCCTGTCCTGGTTCAATTTTGATATCAACATAGGTTTCAGGGCAGAGAGTGGTCGGGCATGCCCAGAAAATAAGTTTTGAGAGCGGTCTGTCGCTTGTTATTCTTACACCTGCGCCAGTTGTTTTGTTTTCAACTCTGATATCAAGGTCTTTGGGATCATTTCTGAATCCTGTAAGTGAACCGCAGAACACAGTTTCACCCTTGTTCAGATTGCGGTTGAAGATAATCCTGTTATCCTTCAGTTCGGCAATTGTTCCGAAACCCTGTCCTTCACCTTTAGGATTAAATGGGAAAGTCACAACAAAACCTGGTCCGACCGGCTGATTATCAATAACAAAAAAATTGTGATTGTATACATTTGTAACAATTGTCTTTTGACCTGTATTTTTAAGGACATGAGAAAGTTCCAGGACCGGCCGGTCCTTAATCAGACTAACGGTTTTGGTATAATCATATGAATATTCGTCACTGTTAAGTTTGTGATTGAATTCAATCCGGTCAGGGGATTCCTTCACTTTCCATTGACCCGGATTAACAATTTCATAGTAACCGAACCTGTCATGATCTTTATTATCAGGTTTTTTCAGAACACCGATGCCAATCATGGCAAAATACCCGGAGGTACCTGCCTCTTTGTAACCCAGGGGAGCGAACTCTTCAACAGGACCCATTATGGCATCATGCAAAGTCGGGCTGTATTTATCGAACCATTTCCCAAAAAATGTATGTCCGTTATAGGACAAATCGGATATAACTCCCGACCAGTCAAACCTGGTGCCCATATAGTAACCTTTCTGGTTATCTGGCAGTAACAATTTGGCAGTTATCAGGTTTGAACTGATTTCTGACTGAGGATTTTTCATAGTCTGGAATGCATTAATTATTAAAAATGAAAATACAAGAAACAAAACAATAATTTTTTTCATAGTTATCTGGGATTAAAGAAAAATACTAAATCTTAAATCAAAATCCGGGATGCCTGGTTTTCCGGCAAACCTTTAAAGATAGTATTTAAAAATATATTTGAAAAATCCGGTCTGTTTTAAGTGAAATCGGTTTGCCAGCCTGGTCTTATTTGGTGGCAGTTGCTAAAGTTTTCTAAATTTGCTGCAGTAATCATGTACATCCGGTTGAATGATAAGGAAAGAAGAAACGATTTGCTCTCCCGCAACCCCTCCTGGTGGTGCAATTGCCATTATAAGAATGAGTGGTCCGGAAAGCCTGGGTATATGCGAAAAGATTTTTTACCCTGAAGGGAAAAACAGGGATATAAAAAAGCTCAAAGGATATGAAATAGTTCATGGAGAGATCCGGGATGGAACCGGGATTATAGATGATGTCCTTGTAAGTATTTATAGGGCGCCTCACTCCTACACCGGCGAAGACTCTGTTGAGATTTCCTGCCACGGCTCTGCATACATTGTAGCCAGGATTCTTGACCTTCTCATGAGAAACGGTGCAACCAGCGCCCTTCCGGGAGAGTTCACACAGAGGGCATTTTTAAATGGTAAGATGGACCTTTCGCAGGCTGAGGCTGTTGCTGACCTTGTTGCATCAGGAAGCAAAGCTTCTCACTGGATTGCCATGAATCAGATGCGTGGAGGTTTTTCTTTGGAAATAGGCAAACTTAGATCTGAATTGCTGCGATTTGCTTCATTGATAGAGCTTGAGCTCGATTTCGGCGATGAAGATGTGGTGTTCGCCGACAGAACTGAGCTGGGGCAGATTATCCTGAAAACAAAGAAGCTTAGCGACAAGCTTGTTTCTTCTTTTAAACTTGGCAACGTTATTAAAAACGGTATTCCGGTAGTAATTGTGGGAAAGCCCAATTCCGGGAAATCAACCTTACTGAATGCCCTGTTAAATGAGGATAGGGCAATTGTGTCTGATATTCCGGGAACCACAAGGGACGCAATTGAAGATACGATAAATCTTAATGGTCTTATATATAGATTTATAGATACTGCCGGCTTACGTGATACTTCAGATGTGATTGAAGGCATGGGTATTAAGAAAACACATGAAAAAATTATGCTGGCATCGGTTGTCCTGATGGTTGATGAGGCATCGGAAAGTGCTTCCGAAATTAACAAAAGAGCTGGTATTATCCGCAGTATGATTTCAGATCCTGACAGAAGATTATTCATTCTGGTAAATAAGATTGATGAATGTCAGCCATCTTTGATTGGCAATTTGAAACAGGAGATCAAGGTAAATATTGATGATACTCTTCTTTTTATTTCCGCCCGAAATGGTACCGGACTCGACAGCCTTAAAATGAATCTGGCAAGAGTAATTGAAAAGAAAGGGTTTTCTGATGAAGATGTGATCATTTCCAATGTAAGGCATTGTGAGGCTCTCCGGCAAGTATCAGAAAGTCTGGGCAGGGTTATCAGGGGAATGGAGGATAAAATTCCGGAAGATTTAATTGCAATAGATATCCGTCATGCAATCCATTACCTGGGAGAAATAACAGGTGAAATAACTACAGATGAGATACTTGGCAATATATTCAGGAATTTCTGTATCGGAAAGTAAGCAGCCAAAAACAAGACACAGCCTTTAAATCCGGAAAACAGATCTTATATTTTGCAATTGACAAATATTTCTGAACCTAATTCAGGCATGTAGTTCACCATTTTATAGAAGCCGGTGAGAATCTTTTCATTTATTATTTTATGCTCAAGCATATCTTGCATCTGCTGATGTGAGAATGGTTTTATAAAGGATGATCCGGATTCAATAATATTGAATCCGTTTTTTACCAGCAGAGCAGAAAGAGATTCCAAATCAAACACAGTCTTTTGTTGGAGAAGAATATTTCGATCAGATAATTGGTAAATTGAATCAATCATTCCCATTTCAAATGCTAATATCCTATGGAATGATTTTGCATTTGGAACAACAATGTGTAAAATAGTATCTTCATGACAAATTTTATGTAATGCTTTTAAAAAAGATGAAACATTTTCAATTTCGTGCAACAGATTGCTTAATATGATAAAATCTAACTTATATGTACTTATTTTGTCAATTACATTTTCAAAGTAGTCATTCATAATAACGACTTTAGAACTAAGTTCGGGACTATTCTTTAGTAACCCTACTGCATTGTTAAAGAAAACTGTCGATGGCTCGATGATAATAAGTTCTTTAAATTCAGTGTAATCCTCAAAAAACGGGTGCAGGCCACAGCCAATTTCCAATATTGACTCGTGTGGGTGTTTTTTGATTTGTTCAAGTAATTTTAACTTCCGGAATTTTACATGGGTTTGGTCAAAAGGTTGTTGGCAATAGTCCTGTGCATATTTATACAAGTTTCTCATGGTAATTAACAATTGGTACTTTTTGATTTATCCGCAAAGGTTCAGTATTTGGTTTAAAATCATTATAGATTATACCCGGCAATACCGGTTTTGATGATCCTTGCCGGGTTACCTGCCACAATGGTGTTGTCCGGCACATTTCTTGTTACAACCGCCCCGCCGCCGACAACTGAGTTCGACCCGATGGTCACTTTTGGCAGTATTGTCGCATTGATCCCGATAAAAGCTCCTTCACAGATCCTTGACAGTCCCCCGATAATGCATCCCGGGCCGAAAGTGACATAATCTTCAATCTGCACGTCATGCCCGATCGAAACGCTGCGGTTCACAAGCACATGTTTCCCTGCGATGGTATTTGTACCGATAACAACTCCCGCATTTACATTGAAACCTGACTTCCATTTCACTGAGGCTGCAATTATGGCAGAGGGATGCACAAGGTTGGAAAATGAGTTGAATCCATGAGCGAGTATTTCTGCTTCGAGCAGTTTCCTGAAACCGGGGGTTATCAGTGGAATGATAACCGGTATGCCGCGAATACTTTCATTGATCTGATCCAACATATAGAGTGGCTTAAGATCCTGTGGATAGTTGTCAGTATTCTGGTTATGGATGTACCCCTCGATCCGGAGGCCTGCCCGGAGAGCTATCTCTTCACATTCATAGGTATAGGACGACGCAATCCCGTAAAAAAGGACTTTAGTAAACCTGTCGTTATTTTTGATCATATTGCCTGTCATATTTACCGTTACATTCCTGTAGACGCAGGTCCCTGACCATTACAGGGACATACGGTGTCATGCTTTTTGAAGGGATAATACCCGACGTAGTAAAATTTATTATAAGATCCATTTTACCTGTTTCATACTTACTGATATTCAATTAAAGCTATTTTCCATATTGGAAAATAGGGTTGATGCCACCTCCTGCAAGCTTATTTTACATTGCTTGTGATTAACATGTAATCCTTTTTGACATGCAAGAATGGGTTATTTTGAACAAATTCATTTGCGCAAATTGAGTGTTCGTTAACCCCAAACCAGAGATAAACTTCAGTCTTGGGATTTATATCTTTCACAAAATCGGCGCTTAATCCCATTTTAAACTTAGTTAGTCCATCGGTCAGGAAAGGTCTTGTGCCCCCCACGTCTAAATATTTACATCCCATCTTTTGGCCCTCAACTATGCTAAAATAATATAATGCCCCTATCACTCCATGACTCCGGTATTCATCATTGCCGTCAAGCAGTCCCAGACGAAGTAAAGAAAAATAGCTCCCTTCTTTTCTGACAATTGACATACCTACAATTTTTTCATCCTCTCTGACAGCCATCAAAAAAGGAGAGGGATATGCTTTCCACATTGTATTCAAATCCTCAATCCATGCTTCCTCTCCATGACGTTTAGTGATATATGGCAGGTAAAACTTATCAATGAAATAATTAAGACTTTCTTTATCAGTGAGTATTTCTTGAGTCAGATTGTATTTTCGAATTTTTCGAATCACATCTGAAAAATCAGACACACTCCTCTTGTTAATCTCGCTCATCGGCCGGTCTATATCTATTATCATTCTAACCCATTCAGGGAGTATAAATCCAGTACATTTCTGAAAATAATTAAAAGTAGTTGGGCTAACCTCAGCAATAACTATATCAAATTTGCCAGACTTAATAAGAGTTGGCATCTCCCAAAACCATCTTCTTCGTAAAACTGTTTGTTGATTGTAACTTTCCAGGATTAGCCGGGCATAGTAATTCTTTTTGACGGAAGAATATCCTGCATATACAATTTTCATTGTATCAGATTCAAACTGATAA
>CAYPKL010000492.1:0-3975 GCA_964411285.1 uncultured Rikenellaceae bacterium | reverse complement strand
GATGATATTTCGCTTGCACAGTGGGCCCTTGTCGACGAGATAAGAGCCGGAAAATGGAAAACCCTTGATTTTGCATCAATTGCAAGAAAAGATTTCGGACTGAACGGTATTGAATTTGTAAACACTTTGTTTGAGTCACCCACCGAAGGTTATCTGAACCGGCTAAAGAAAAACGCTGAAGACAATAATGTCAAAATGGTTCTTATAATGGTTGACGATGAGGGCGACGGATGTTCGCCTGGAAAAGAAGAACGCCGTCAGTTTGAAATAAATCACCGTAAATGGATCGATGCCGCGTACTACCTTGGTTGCAGCGCAATACGCACAAATTGCAGGGGACCAAAGGATGTTAACAAGGTTGAAGCTCTGAAATATTCAGCTGAAACTTACCGGATGATGATGGATTATGCCGTCCCGGCCAAAATAAGTGTCCTAATAGAAAACCATGGTGGTGTTTCGAATGATGCTGACTGGATGGTATCTCTTATTAAGGAGGTAAATAATCTCTACTTTGGCAGTTATCCCGACTGGCGGCAACCATCAGCCGAGTATGACAATGTTGATTACCTTGTCAAAATGCTGCCTTATGCAGGAGGTATGTCGTACCGTAATCAGCCAACCGAAGAACTAACCTCTAAGATGATCAGGTTAGCAAAAGATGGCGGATACCGTGGCTGGTACGGGATAGAATCAAGCGGACGTGAAGCAATTAAAAAAGGGATAGAACTCCTGAAGAAGTATCTTTTTTAAAAGGAGAAAGTAAAAAGGCTGCAGGCTTAAGGCTACAGGCTTAAGGTTCACCCTAAGCTTGCAGCCATTCGCCTGCAGCATTTTTTTATATTTTCTTTAAAGCTTCAAGAACTCTTTCCGGGGTCATAGGCATTCTGTACAACCTTGCTCCGGTAGCATCAAAGATAGCGTTTGCAACAATGGCTCCGATTGCAATAATTGCCGGTTCTCCGCCTCCTTTTGGGGGTTTATCATTTCTGTCAAGAATTACTGCATCAATCTTCGGCACCCATGAAAAGCGCGGAATATTGAAGTTGTCAAATCCACGATTTTTTATATCGCCTCCTATAAAGTTTATTTCTTCTGAAAGAGTATATCCTAATCCCATTATAATACAACCTTCAATCTGAAGTAGTGATCCCTGCGGATTTACGCATAAACCCATGTCCTGCGCACAGGTTACCCTGATTACCTGAACATGACCGGTACTTTTGTCTACTTTGATTTCAGTCATAAGAGCTACCCATGTACCTGCATCAGTTCCGCATGCCATACCGATTCCTCTGCCCGAAGGATTTTTTGCAGGTACATATCCGAATTTATCTGCCACAGCTTTTAGACAAGCTATCATTTTCTCGTCCTTGAGGTTTTTAAGCCGGAATTCAAGAGGATCGATACCTGCGGCTGAAGCCATTATATCTATCTGTGATTCTCTGGCGAAAGTATTGGAATTATTGTTGGGAGCACGCCATGCGCCTGTACTAAACAGATGAACTTCAGGTGCACCATCCTTCTGGCTGTAACTTGTTGTTCTGACATTTGGTACATCATAAATTGTATCAGACCCTCTTGTACCGCCATAATATACATTGAAGTCCCACAATTTTATCAATCCTGATTTATCTATCCCGGAATTTACCCTGTAAACTCCTGCCGGATGAAAAGTGTCGTAAAAAAACTCTTCTTCTCTTGTCCAAACAAGCATTACAGGCTTTCCTGATAGTTTTGCAATCCTGGCTGCTTCAATGCCCTGCTGGAATTCTCCTTTTCCACCAAAACCGCCTCCGACAAACGGAGTAATTACCCTTACTTTTTCCAGAGGCATTTCAAGTTCTCTGGAAATACTATCCTGCAGGCCGTATGGAGCCTGAGTTGATGCCCACACAGTCATTTTATCACCTTCGAGTTTGGCCAGAGCTGTATGTGTTTCGATAGGTGCATGTGCATCATACGGATCATGAAATTCAGATTCAAACAACTTTTCAGAAAGCTTTTTACCCGTTGCAAGATCTCCTGCAGACCTTACCACCCTGGTTCTTGAATCAGCGCCTACCATCCGGTCGTAAAGGGTATTTTCATCTACATTAGGTTCATTAAAAGTATATTCAGCTTTAATTTTAACTAATGCTTCATCGGCTTTCTCCTTATTTTCATTAAGCACAACTATAAAATCCCCGTCACGCACAACCTGAGTACCAGATACCAGTTCAGCATCTTTTAAATCGACAGATTTCAGTTTTGCAAAATGTTTAGGCGGCCTTAATATCCTGGCAAAGACCATCCCCGGGAGCTTCAGGTCACCTGTATATTTTGCCTGTCCGGTAACTTTCTGTACCGAATCCATACGTTTGAATGGCTTACCGACATAAGTGAACTTTGTATAATCCTCTACGGAGGGCTTGACATCCAGATATCTCTCAAGCTTTTTGCCTTTTGCAAGCTGTCCATAAGTAACTTTCTTACCCGGATTTTTTGAATCTGATATTACTCCGTCTTTTACTACCAGTTGTGAAACCGGAATGCCCAGCTGGGATGAAGCAAGCTCCATAAGAACACCTCTTGCTTCTGCAAGAGCAGCTCTCATTGCAGGTCCAAAAGTCTGGGTAGTCTGGGAACCCCAGGTACCTTCATCATAAGGACACAGATCAGTGTCTCCCATAACTATCTTTACTTTGTCTATCTGAACATTTAGTTCATCAGCCATCATCTGGACGAGTGAAGTAATAACACCCTGCCCCATTTCGATCTTTCCGGTGTAACAATTTATCATTCCATCGCCGGCAATTTGCAAAAATGCGTTGTAGTCCTTTGTCAGTTCCCTTTCCTGAAAAGCTGGAATACTTGACAGGTCGAACCGCTCCCATGGCTGGAAAAATACGAATATTCCGCCGCCAAGAAGTTTGACGAAATTCCTTCTTTTCATTCCGGTGTTTGTTTCAGGAACAGACGGATCCTTTTTGATTATTTCACTGTTTTTCATGTTTACTTCCCTCCTTTCATTTCTTTTGCTGCTGATTCGACAGCATCTATTATTCTGCCGTGTGCCCCGCAACGACACAGGTTTTCTTCGAGCCCATCAATAATTTCCTGTCTGGTAAGCGATGGATTTTTTAAAAGCATGCCAGTTGCAGTCATGATCATTCCCGGAGTGCAATATCCGCATTGCAAAGCATCATGTTCAACAAATGCTTTCTGAACAGGGCTAAGCTTCCCGTTGCGGGCAAGACCTTCAATTGTGATGACATTTTTCCCTGAAACCTCACTTACGGGGATAATACACGATCTTGAAGGTTCCTTGTTGATAAGAACAGTACAGGCACCGCAGAAACCATTGCCGCATCCAAATTTTGTCCCGGTCAACCCCATCTGATTCCGCAGAACCCAGAGAAGGGTTTGATTGGGATCAGTGAGAATCGTTGTTTTTTTGCCATTAAGGCTGAAACTGATTTTTACTTCCATATTTACTTCATTTGATTTATTTCATTCAGATAATCCTCTTTGGTATCAAAATCTTTTAATATTCCCGGAGAGTTTATTTCAACCTCCAGTAAATCTTTTGCATATCGTTCTGAAAGTGAACGCAAAACTTCATTTTTGCCAAAGTTCTTAATAATATCAAAGTACTTTTTATCTATCAGTATGGGATGTCCTCTCTTCTTTTTATGAACCGGTATCACAATTCCTTTTCCTGTTTTCCTGTAAGCCGCAATAATCCTGTTAATTACTTCTGGTTCGATCAGTGGCTGATCACCCGGCAGAATAAGCGCCGCTGCAACCTGATCCGGAAGTGATTTCAACCCACACTTTATTGATGAGAGCATCCCATCTCTGTAATTCTCATTAAAACACTTGATTACCGGAAGGTATTCAATTACACCTGATATTTCATCCCTGAAAGAACCAAGCACCACCAAGGTATTAAAAACTTCCGAATTGGTGACATTCAGGATGACCTTTTCAATCATT
>CAYPKL010000491.1:0-9104 GCA_964411285.1 uncultured Rikenellaceae bacterium | reverse complement strand
ATCCAGGATTATCGCGTCGTCAGCTCTTCTCAGAGGACTGATATCCCTGTTTTCATCAGCTATATCACGGGCAATAATATTACTTTTAACAGCGTCGAAATCAACTTCAACTCCCTTGTTCTTAAGTTCATCAAATCTCCTCTTAGCCCTGATATCAACCGAAGCGGTCATAAAGATTTTCAGCTCTGCGTCAGGGAAAACCACTGTGCCTATATCTCTGCCGTCCATTACAATCCCTTTGAAAACACCTATCTGTCTCTGCAATTCCACCATCCGCGAGCGAACTTCGTGTATCTGGCTGATTCTGCTGACATGCGATGAAACACTTACACCCCTTATCTCTGTTTCCACATTTTCAGAATTCAAAAATGTTTCATACTCACCAAGATCCGGATTATACACGAATCCGATATGAATGTTACCAAGATCGGAAATAATACTGTTTACTTTGATGAATCCTTCGCCTGTGTACCCCTTTCTAAGGCAATAAAGAGTTACAGCTCTGTACATTGCGCCGCTGTCGATGTATAAATAATTTAATTCCCTGGCGATCGTCCGTGCAAAAGTGCTCTTGCCACAGGAAGAGTAACCATCAATGGCAATAATTAACTTTTTTTCCATTAAAACTTCTTGTCAGATGCAAATATGGTAAATTAAACATGCATTATCAATTTTAATTTCGGCGGCTTATCTTTTTGTACAACTGATCAGGCCTGGCAATCAGGCTGATATGATTTGAAGATCCGGCCAGATGATATGAGGCACGTCCGAACTCAATACTCAGCAGAGAGGTGTTAATTCCGAATCCCCAGGAAAATCCAACCGCGGCAATTTTGGACTCTGTCTGTAACTCTCTCCTTCTTTGATAATTATATCCTGCACTTACATAAAAATTCTTGTGCGGAATCAATTCAGTTCCTATAATCACATGCCTCATCATGTTTTCAAAGAATTCTGAAGATGATTTATCACTACCTGACTGATCCGATCCTGTATATTCATAAGTGAGGTCATACTTCTCAAGATGTCTCAAAGTAAGTGAAAACCTTAAAGGGGCATGAGCCAGCCTGGCCGATGCTCCTGCCTGTATCTCAAATGGGGTATAACTATGGTCTTCACCTGCATAAGATGTTATCTGGAAGCCGATATTTCTGAGTACAATTCCGGCTGAAAGAAGGTTGTCACCCGAATGCCATGAAGCTCCGATATCTGCGGCAAAACCAAAAGATGTGTACATCTCAAGATGAGACAGTACTGGTTTGACATTTATCCCCACAGAGAACATAGAATCAATATTACATGCGTAAATAAAAGAAAAGGCATATTCAGATGCGTTAAATGAGCCAGTAACCAACCCTGTTGCATCTGCCTCTGTAAAAGAACCATAATTTAGATATGTCAGTCCAAAAGCAAGGTTTCCGGTTTTTGGTATGGCTCTTGAATACAATGCCTGACCATAATTAATTCCGGCGAAATAGTTGACATAATTAAGTGAAACGCTTTTATCCATCTCAGAATTCAGAAGTGATGGATTGTGGTAAGCCATATTCAGGTTCTTTCCCGGGAGTGACACATTAAAACCTCCAAGAGAAGCTACAAGTCCTGAATGGGTCAGATTCAGGAACTGATAAACATTATTGCCGCCTGTTTGAGCAGTAATTTTCAACATGAAAATGCTCAGAAAAATAATATTTAAAGCTTTTTTCAACTCTGACCTGTCTGTGCTGTAAATATAAGGCAATTAATAGTGCGATAGAAGCAGGAAACCATTATGGATCAGAATATGACGGACGATTTTAAGCTGTTTTACCTGTAAGTACCAGCGCTTCATCATTTTTCTTTTTACGGCCATTCATTTGTGACATAATCAGACCCGTAACAACAACCAGCATTCCCGTTACATTCTGGATCGTAAGCTTGTCACCCAGGATAAAAAATGAAAACAGAGCCGTGAAAACCGGGATAAAGTTCGTGAAGACATTTGCCTTTGTTACTCCCATTTTCCTGACTGAAAAAGCAAAAAGAATAAATGCTCCGCATGAAGCAAAAATGGCAAGCTCAATCACAGGAATCAATGAGTTGAATGAAAAAGGAGAATTCAATACATGATTCAGGTCAGAAATAAGAAATACCGGAAGAAACAATATTGTGCCAATCAAATTCTGAACGAAAACAATAAATACCGGACTGTAGTTTCCGACAAGTTTTCCCAATGTTAGATTATATCCGGCTGCAGAAAATACTGCCAGCATTAAGAGGCTTATCCCGATCATATTAAATGAGATAGTGCCATTTTTATTAATAATGAAAATAAGCACCCCGATAAATGAAAGGATAATCCCGGCGTAGTTCATTAACTTAAGCCTTTCTTTAAAAATAATCCAGGCCCCAATTACAATAACAACCGGTATTATTGAGATCAGAACAGAACCTACAGTAGCTGAAACATATGTTAATCCAAAACTCTCACCAAGAAAATACAGAAAAGGTTCGAAGACCGACATCATAATGAATAGCTTTTTGTCGTCTCTTTTTATCTTCTTGAATTTCTTTTTAATTAAAAGATAAGATGCCAGAATAATCACCGACATAACAAGCCGGATAAATACAATTGTAACCGGCCTGAAGGACTCATTCGCGATCTTAAACCAGATAAATGAAAAGGACCAGAATATCATTGCAAGCACTGCGGCTCCATATATTCTGAATCGGCTGTTCATAAAGATTTTTTTAATAATAATTCAGGCGTGCGAATTTAATCTTTAAAATTATAACTGGTTTATACGGGACAAAAAATCTTTGTTCACTTCATCAGGGGCATTTGTTTCGAATGACTAATTAATAAATTTTGTTCTATGCTTTTAAGTATCATATGTACAGTAGATTAAAGAACAGATATGTTTCGAACAGCATTAGGGAATGATTTCTGGCCGATTTGATAGTGAAGGTTAAATTATTATATTTGCCGCCGCGAAGGCAAAACGAGAACATGAACGTAGTGAATTTTTAACACCTAAATATTTAACTGCAAATGAAAATTCTTGTCTGTATCAGCAATGTACCGGATACAACAACAAAAATTAAACTTACCGGTGATAATAAATCAATTGATACTACTGGTATTCAATGGGTTATAAATCCATGGGATGAGCTCTCTCTTACCCGTGCCCTGGAACTGAAAGATGATCCTTCCTCCGGAGTAAAATCAGTTACAGTGGCCCATGTGGGATTGGTTGTATCGGAACCGACAATTAGAAAAGCTCTGGCAATAGGCGCTGATGATGCAATCAGGATTAATGCAGAACCCGCAGATTCCTGGTTCGTAGCCGGACAATTGGCAGAGGTCATCAAAAAAGAACAGTTTGATATCATCATGTGTGGAATCGAGTCGAGTGATTACAATGGTTCTTCAGTAGGTGGAATGATCGCTGAATTTCTGGGGATTACCTCTGTTTCATCCGTTTCCGGAATAAAAATCGAAAATGGGAATTCTGTACTTACAAGAGAAATTGACGGGGGCAAAGAAACTGTAAAGGTGCCAAACCCTTTCGTTGTTATTGTTCAGAAAGGAATTGCAAAAGAACCACGAATAGCTGCAATGCGGGGAATTATGACAGCCCGCACCAAACCTCTGAGACTATATGAGCCGGCCACAACCGGAAACCTGACTCAAATCATTGAATTTGAAAAACCCAGGCCACGGGCTGCATGTAAATTTATTGAACCTGAAAATCCGGCTCAGCTGATTGATCTTCTACAAAATGAAGCTAAAGTGATCTGATTTGATTTTTGAACTTAAATATTAACAAAGATGTCAGTTTTAGTTTATACCGAAAATTGGGACGGAAAATTCAAGAAACTTTCCTATGAACTTGTTTCTTACGCAGCCTCTGTTGCCGGAATGCTAAACACTAAAGTAACGGCAGTTACAATAGGAGGAGCAGATTCTGAAGAATTAACTAGACTTGGAGATTACGGTGCTGATAAGATCATAAGCATAATAAATCCGCAGTTGAAATTTCTTGATGATCAGGCTTATACAAAAGTAATTGCTGAAACAGCCATGAATGAAGGCTCAAAAGTCATTATTTTTTCAAATAACCTGACAGGTAAGGCACTTGCTCCAAGGGTGGCTGTGAGACTAACAGCAGGAATAGCATCGGGTGTCAGCAAACTTCCGTTAAGCCTTGATCCTTTCACTGTATATAAAAGAGCATTTTCAGGAAATGCTTTTGCTCATGCTGTAATAAAATCCGATATTAAAATTCTTACACTTGCACAAAACTCTTTTGACCTGATATCAAGACCCACCGGAGCCCTCCCCGAAACAATTAATTGCGAAGTAGACGGATCTTTGATTAAAACCAGTGTCTCAGATTCCCAAAGACAAACCGGCAAAATTGTACTTACAGATGCCGACATTGTTGTATCAGGGGGAAGAGGCATGAAATCGCCTGATAACTGGGCCCCCCTTGTTGAACTGGCTTCATTGCTGGGCGGTGCAACTGCATGTTCAAGGCCGGTTTCAGATGAAGGATGGAGACCTCACGAGGAACATACGGGACAGACCGGCAAAATAATCGCACCAAACCTGTACATAGCAATAGGAATTTCAGGAGCAACACAGCTTCTTGCCGGAATAAGTTCATCAAAGTATATTGTTGCTGTCAACTCCGATAAGGATGCCCCTATTTTTGAGGCTGCACAATACGGAATAGTGGGTGACGCCATGAAAGTTTTGCCAAAACTGGTCGAGGCTGTAAAAGGATTAAAAAAATAAAAATTATGGAGTTCGTATCAAAAGTCCTTTGTGCACCTTTGTGACGTACTTTGAGTCCTTTGTGGTTAAACATAAATCCATGAAAAAAATGTCTCCAAGGTATCTTATGACCATTTATAGGCAAATCAGATAATGTTCAGACTATGTCCAGACAAATAATATTTGCAATTACACTCCTTGTTACTTTCGGAATCTTCTTTTATACAATAAGGCGGTTAGTTAAGTTCTTCAGTTTTACAAGACCGGCATTTCCAGTTAAAGATTTTGGAAAAAGGTTCAGCCTTACGATGAAAGTAGCTTTCGGGCAGTCAAAAATTTTCAGAAAACCGGTTCTTGGTTTTATTCATGCTCTTGTTTTCTGGGGGTTCTGTGTAATCCTTTTTGGCAGCATAGAAATGGTTATTGACGGATTGACCGGCAGCGAAAGAGCGCTGCATTTTCTGGGTCCTGTGTATGATTTTATTATTGCTTCAGGCGATATTTTTGGCCTGCTGGTCGGTATATCCATTTTAATTTTCCTTTTCAGGCGGCTTTTCTTTCACATTAACAGATTTGAGGGTATTGAGATGAAGCAAAGATCTCATATTGATGCAAATATTTCTCTTACCCTTATCCTTTTGCTGATGGTTTCTCTCCTGACAATGAATACAGGCTATGCCGGATATAATATGGCATCAGGGAAAGAGATTTTTGGTCTCTTCCCGGTCAGCATGGTAATCCAAAACTTTTTATCAGGTATGTCGGCGGAAGATTTCAGACTTATGAATGAAATCTCATGGTGGACGCACATTCTCCTCATTTTTCTCTTTGCTAACTATCTTCCCTATTCAAAACACTTTCATGTTTTTATGTCTGTTCCCAATGTATTCCTTTCCAGACTCGAACCTCTTGGAAAACTGGCGAATATGGACAATATAACAAGGGAAGTCAAACTTATGCTTAATCCCGAAACAGCTTACGCAGCCGCTGAACCCGGAACACCCGTCGAACGGTTTGGGATAAAAGATGCAGAAGATGCCACCTGGAAAAACTATTTTGATTCCTTGTCCTGCACCGAATGCGGAAGATGCACCTCCGTCTGTCCTGCAAATATTACAGGAAAGAAGCTCTCCCCTCGCAAGGTAATGATGGATCTTCGTGCCCGCATGAAGGAAAAAGGTCCGGAAATGATTAAAAATGGCAGGGAATTCAGTGACAACCGTTCACTCCTGAGGGACTACATTTCAGAAGAAGAACTTTGGGCCTGCACTACCTGTAATGCATGTGCAAAGGAGTGTCCGATAAATATAAACCACCCGTCGCTGATTGTAGACATGAGGCGTTACCTGGTCCTCGAGGAGGCCTCAGCCCCGGCAGCGCTTAAGAGTGTGTTCAATAATATTGAAAATAATGGGGCCCCATGGCAGTATTCCTCAGAAGACAGGCTGAACTGGACGAAGGATCTTGGTTTTGAAGTTCCGGTTGTTTCCGGGATGTCCGCCAGAGGAGAAAAACCTGAGTATCTTTTCTGGGTAGGATGTGCGGGAGCATTTGACGACAGGTATAAAAAGGTCGTAAAAGCATTTGCCAGGATACTCAACACCATGGGCATAAGCTATGCTGTTCTGGGTAAAGAGGAAACCTGCACAGGCGATCCCGCCCGGCGGGCCGGTAATGAAATGCTTTTCCAGATGCAGGCATTTCAGGTAATTGATGTATTAAAGAAATATGAGGTTAAAAAGATCCTGACAACCTGCCCTCACTGCTTCAATGTTTTCCGTAATGAATATCCGGATCTCGGCGGCAATTATGAGGTAATTAATTATATGCAATTTCTGAATGAAAAACTTGAAGAAGGGATACTGAAAATATCTCCAGACATCTTTAAAAATACCTGTGTAACTTACCATGATCCATGCTACCTCGGCAGGGCAAATGATATCTACTCGGAGCCTCGTACTTTACTGAAAACCGTAACAGGAAATTATAAAGAAATGAAAAGGCACAAGAGTTTTGCATTATGCTGTGGTGCAGGTGGATCACAGATGTTCAAAGAATCAGAAAAAGGAGATAAGGAGATATTTATTGAAAGAACGGAAGAGGCATTGGCTACTGACGCAGGAATAATTGCCACTGCATGCCCCTTTTGCATGACTATGCTTACCGATGGACTTAAGTATAAGCATAAAGAGGAAGAAATAAAAAACCTTGATATAGCCGAAATAATTGCCGGATCTCTTTAAAAACAGAAATAATAATTATCATTAAGATACTACAATGGAAACCAGGAAAAATTTAAAAAGCGGAGAATTCCTTGTTGCTGAAGTTGAATCAAAAGACATTTTTATTCCCGAAGATTTCAGCGAGGAACAAAAAATGATTGCCCAGACATGCAGGGATTTTCTTGATTCAGAGGTATATCCAAATCTCCCGGCTGTTGAAAAAAGTGACCGGGAGCTGATGAAAACCATACTTAAAAAGTCGGGAGATCTTGGATTGATGGGCATATCAATTCCCGAAGAATATGGCGGATTCGGACAGTCATTTGTAACACAGATGCTTGTTGCAGAAACAACCGGAGCAGGTTATTCATTCTCAGTAGCATATATGGCTCATTGCGGTATCGGAACATTGCCGATAATGTATTATGGCAATGAGGATCAGCGTCAGCGGTACGTTACGAAGCTGGCAACAGGTGAGTTAATCGGAGCTTATTGCCTTACAGAACCAGGTGCCGGCAGCGATGCAAACTCCGGAAAAACCAATGCGAAGCTTTCTGAAGATGGGAAACATTACATCATCAATGGCCAGAAAATGTGGATTACAAATGCCGGATTTGCCGATACTCTTGTTGTATTTGCAAAGATCGATAACGACAGGGTACTGAGTGCATTTATTGTGGAAACCGGGTATAAGGGAGTCGTAATCGGCCCCGATGAGCATAAAATGGGAATAAAAGGTTCATCAACCGCCCAGATATACTTTAACGATGTGAAAGTACCGGTCGAAAATCTTCTTGGAAAGAGAGGCGAAGGGTTCAGGATAGCTCTCAGCATCCTTCATATGGGCAGACTTAAACTTGGCGCCAATGTCCTGGGAGCTGCCAAAAAAGCTGTTACAGATTCGGTAAAGTACGCAAATGAACGTAAACAGTTCGGGGCGCTAATTTCAACATTCGGAGCTATTAAGCATAAGCTTGCTGAACAGGTGATCAGGTTGTTTGCATCTGAATCGGCAGTTTACAGGGTAAGCAGGGATATTGATGATCTGATGGAGAAGCTCAAATCGGAATGCGGCGATAAAGGCAGAGCCTCTATTGAAGCAATCAGCCATTATGCTGTTGAAGCCGCTATCCTGAAGGTTATAGGTTCAGAGATGCTCGATTTTGTGGCTGATGAGGCTGTTCAGATTTACGGTGGCATGGGTTATTCTTCAGAAATGGATGTAGAAAGAGGTTACCGCGATTCACGGATTAACAGAATTTTTGAAGGAACAAATGAGATTAACCGTCTCCTGGTTGCAGATACTGCAATGAAACGTGCAATGAAAGGAGATTATGACCTGTTTGGCCAGGCTGAAAAACTGTTCAGCAGCCTTGAGGATATAGATGACGGGAAGGAAAGCGATGAAAATTATTTCCGGGAAAATTACAGGTATGTCAGAAACTTCAAGAAGGTCATCCTTCTATGCATGCATGCTGCTGTAAAAAGATTCGATAAAAACCTCGTCAACGAACAGGAAGTAATGAACAATATTGCTGAAATGATTATGGAAACATATCTTTCAGAATCGTTGGCCCTGCGTGTTGAAAAAATCGAAACTACTAAAGGCAGTTGTGCTGAATACAGGGATATGCTTGATGTTAACATATTTGATACAGCTGAAAAAGTGAAAAAATCTGCTTATGATGCTGTTTATTCCATTGACCTGCCTGAAGGTACCTTGAAACTTATCAGCGCGGTAGATTCATTGACAAAGGTTAACGGCATAAATGTGAAAAATGCCAGGAGGAGAATTGCGGATAAACTAATTGCTGATAACCAGTATAAATTCTAATTAATTCAGATTTTTACTGTTCCGACACCTGGGTGGTGTCGATTTATTAATGAAGGATTTGGAAAAATCACGGCCCGGCAGGAAATTGACAAATGAATCCACAGTTATTGACCGATATCATTTTTATAGATGATATATGTCAATTATACATGTGACAAACAACATGAAAGAATAGTATAAATTGCATCCCTTAGTTTTCAATTGTTTTTATTCTAAGATATCTTTGTGAAAAACTTAACAATAAACCAGACATGAAATTAAGAGCTAAAATGTCATGGCCTTTCCTGAT
>CAYPKL010000490.1:0-3605 GCA_964411285.1 uncultured Rikenellaceae bacterium | reverse complement strand
CTCTTCAAGATTCACAGGAGGAGGAATTTCACGGCCTGCGCCATAAAACTGCGTAGGTGTCAGAAAATGATACTTATAGGCTTTCATGTATTTATCATAGGCAACCAGTTCATCGGGTATGTTACCGTAGTTAACGGGTTTTTCCTGTCCGCTTAGCCATGAAAGAGGTAAAATGGAAATCAGGACAGTAATCAGTAAAAACTTAACATGTTGCTTCATATAAATTGATTTATTGTATTTTACAGACGGCATATGCTTCAATCTCCACGAGCAGGGTTTCCCAGCAAAGTCTTACCTGAATTCCGGTACTGGCAGGCAGGGGGTCAAGATTAAGCCATCGGAAGAATGAAGTGCGGATCTTATTAAACTCCTCATAGTCACGTTCAATGTCCCTCAGGTAATTGGTAGTTCTCACAACGTCATGCCAGGTCATACCTTCAGCCGACAGCAAAGTTGTTATATTCCTGTAAGTTCTCCACGTCTGGGCTTTAAAATCACCTATATGTTCAGCTTTACCCTCTTCATTAACACTGGCAGTTCCGGAAATAAGCAATACTTTGTAACCGCCGAATTCAAGCCTTAATGCTCTTGAGAAAGAGGATGGTTTTTGATAATTATATGCTTCATTCAGAACCTGGGGAGCATGAACAACATGTTTCTCAACCGGCGGCCGCTCTTTATGAATTTCCGGATACTTGTATTCACATATCCGGTTCTCACCGGAAAGTATTCCGAGCTTTATCATTTCTTCACGTTCCCCGTCCGTAAGTTTTGCCGGATCAATCAAAAGTTGTTTATTTTCCATTTCAAATAGTTACTGTTAATACATTGTACTTTTATAGAATCATTAGAAATTATCTGAGCAACTCACCACGGCATACCCCTTTTGAGGTAGCAACCCATAGAAAATCCTCGTCAGCATCCACCCCGATAATGAAATTGTGTGATATTGAGGGTGACAGAGGTATTTCTTTCTTCTCATTACCATTGGTTATGATAGCTTTACCGTTTTCACTGTTATCGTCTTTTTTATATGTAACCCAAGTTGTGCCATCAGTACTGCTTAATCCATTATCGCTGCATACAAAAACTGTCCGGCCTTCAGCTCTCAGGAAGTTTATAAAATTGCTTGCCAGTCCGCTGTCGTGGTCAAAATAGCCTTTCCAGTATTTTCCGTCATACCGGCTCATCCCGAAATAAGATGAGATCCATAAGATACTGTCGGAATAGGCAGTAGCTGTTGTTATATCATGCACGAGACCATCGTCAGGCTGAAGATCGATTTCCATAAAACCATCCGGATCGGTATAATCCCTGAAATGTTTTGTAGCGTAGGTATATTCTATCACTCCACCTCCCCATGCGGCAATATATGCTTTCCCGTCACCGGTTGAAACCCCATAAGTCCACGGCTCATGCATCGGGGCATTTTGCTCGGTGAAAATGTCCCAAAGTCCGGCTTGAGTATCATAATGCCCGGCTCCTCCACCGGTGGCAACCCAGATATCTTTTCCATCACAAAAGACACAATAAACAAGATCGTTGGGCATGCCGCTGTTGAATTGGGTAAAAGTTGTGAATTTGCCTGAGGACCACCTTGTAAGTCCCCCCAGTGTACCGATCCATACATCACCTGTCAGTTCGTTGACATCGATTGAAACTACCCCGTTATGTGCGAGGCCATCTTTCGTTGTATAAGTCCGCCATTTCTCATTTTCATATACCGCAAGTCCATCATGTGTGCCAACAAGCACACGGTCGCCATCAATCCTGACAGAATATGCCTTGTCGGAAGGTAATCCGTCTTTTGTTGTGAAAGTACGCCAGTTGCCATATACAGGCATCGCTTTTGCTTCCTTAATTACAGCTGAGCTGCCAGGAAGATCTTTGTCAGAACTATTCTTATAATAACCGGAAGTGGAAATATTATCACTCTTTACTGTCTTTTCGGATTTTTCCGGTTTTTTAACCAATAAAACACCTGCAATAAAAATAGCTGCCAGAACAATGGTGATTGCAGAATATTTAATAAAATTCTTATTGAATAATTTTTTCATATCTACCTTGATTTTTTACGAGCAAAAGAAGCTTGATTGATTAAATTAACTTTCTGATCATATTCCTCATCTCTGAGAGATTTCAGGTACTCGACAAGATCATTAAGCCTTGCTTTCGTAAGGTCATTAACCGCCCCGTGTTGTTCAGTTTTGCCATAGATTGTCCATATCTCTTCAAGTGTGGCTGCGCGGCCATCGTGCAGGTAAGGTGGTGAGTAAAGTATATTATTAAGGTGAGGTGTATCAAACAGAATAGAGTCATCTGATGACGCAATAGTACCCACATCCACCATTTTCTTATTTGTAAAATAGGGAGCAGGGTGACAGGTAACGCAGCGATTTACTACCGGAATTTCGTACCCGTAAATATCCTGTGTACGCTCAAAAATATCTTTCCCCCGTTTCTGAGCTTCGGTGAGCTCGCCATCCGGATTATATTGGAGGTTTGGCGGATTAGGTATCCCGGTCATTATATAAGCTGACAAGGCATCAAGATCTTTATAGTTGAAGGCTTCTGTTCTTGTCAAAACGGTTGAAAAGCGCATCCCGTCCTGTCTGTAGACAGTAAGATTTTTGCCGTTCCACTTATAGGGAGGTGTAGATCCAATATTTCTCAGCGACTGTGTATTAGTAATATTCCTGCCCATATCCTTTGAGGCCATATTATAAACAAGGCCATCCTCATGAGCATCGGGATGACATGTATAACATGAATACTGGGTTTGAAAAGTATGTCCCGCATTATTCAGAAGCTGCCGTCCACGACGGGCAACAGTGATCCTTTTTGAACCTTCAAGATCGATGGTTCCCGTTGTCTCAAGCTTTTCGGTGCTGATAACTGCTATCCTGTCCTGCAGATGCTCAGCCACATAGAGAATTTTACCGTCAGGTGAAAGTGCAAGACCCTTTGGATTTGCTCCTGTTGGAATACGTTTAGTTACAAAGCGACTGCTGATGCCCAGATGATTTGAATATATATCAAGCATTTTGTCTGTCGATTCAGCAATAAGTGTACGTATTGAATCAATATCGAGAACTGTTATGCAATCGACTCCAGCGTTTGATACAAAAGCTCTTTTACCGTCTGGCGTTATTGCTATATCAAAAGGATCGGCATAATAAGCATTGGGTTCGTCAAAAAGCAACTGCACCGTTCTTCCTTCAGGTCTTTGTTCAATAATCCCGATCCCATTCGTCATCATCCAGCCTCTTTCTATCTGAATGGTAGGCACGTTGTTTTTTGGCCTTATTAGTGGCATTATTGCCAGATCACCTTTTGGAGTGAAGGCTATGTTTTCCATCATGTATGCTGATTTGATATCCCGGCGCTCAACAACCCTCTGTTTATTGTCGTTTACAACTGTAAGCTCGCATCTTATAGTATCTCCGAAAGGTGCGGATAATGTCCGGCGGCTTGTTACGTATAATAAGCTTCCATCAGCATTTACCTGCATACCGGTAGGATTATTACCTGCCGTTAATCTTTTTCGTTCTGCCCCGGTGGAAAGGTCTATTACCGACAGGTCGGAAGAAAAGGAATTTGCCACG
>CAYPKL010000489.1:0-3129 GCA_964411285.1 uncultured Rikenellaceae bacterium | reverse complement strand
ACCTCTATTTCCCCGAAATTGGTTACAACCCAGAAGTATGAATCATTCGCATGAGAAACGATCATTGATCCGGCTCCCATAGAGAGCATTGCAAAAAGTTTTCCCCACTCGGAGCCCAGACCAAGCATCGTCAGCATTGGAGCAACGAATGAAGCAGCTGTTATAATAGCAACCGTAGATGATCCCTGTGCCGTTTTCATAACAGCTGCAATAAGAAATGGGACAAGAAGACCCAGACTGCTTCCGGAAAGTAAGTTTCCCATTGTCTCCCCTACTCCGGTCGACTTTATCACCATTCCAAACATTCCTCCCGCAGCGGTTATTATAAGTATCGGTCCTGCTTTAACTATAGCCTCTGAAAAAACAGAGTTCATTGCCGGGATAGTCTTCTTTTTAATCAGAAGCAATGCCAGAAGCACCCCAATGAACAATGCAATAACCGGTTCTCCCGGAATGTAAAATATCCGGGAGAGAAGGCTTTGTCCTTCAGGATCGGTAAGGCCGGTCAGCGACTTTAAAGTAATAAGAAGAAGGGGAATAACTATAGGAAGAAAAGAAAGAAACACCGGTGGCAGATCTCTGGAAACAGGTAGATCCACCGGTTTTGTATCATAGGAATGGAAGTCACTCCTTCTCCTGGTCATAAATTTACTCCAGAAATAAGCTGCAAGGGTACCCGGAACAGCAAAAATAATTCCTGCAATAATCAGATATCCGGTATTCACATTAAGCATTCCTGAAGCAGCGAGTGCTCCGGGATGCGGAGGTATCAGACAATGAACAGAATAAAGTGATGCAGCAAGGACAGTTGCCATAAAAGGCATTGCAATTTTCGATTTTGAGCTGAATGATTTTGCCAGACCACTAAGTATTATGAATCCCGAGTCGCAAAATATCGGTAATCCGGTTATAAAACCTGTTATACCCAATGCTATTGGGCTCCTGTTTTCACCTGTCCGGGAGAGAATATAGCTGGCAATGCTTATTGTTCCTCCCGTCCTGTCGAGTGTTATTCCTATAATTGCTCCTAAAATTATCAGAAATCCTATTGATCCCATTGTTGTTCCGAATCCTTCTTTTATTGTTTTGATAACTGTTTCGGCCGGAAGTGTAGCAAAAGCAAGAAGAACAGATACTATAAAAAGAGCAATAAAAGCATGGATTTTTAATGTTGAGGTCAGGAGTATTATAGCGATAATGCTTAATATAACGAGAATTGAAATGGCAAAAGTGGTCATGCTGATAATACAAAGTTATTTCTTTGTTTTTGTGTTGAGATTTTCAAGCTTATTAAATGATGTTGTCATTCCACGAATTACAGCCGAGCTCAAGCCCTGATGTTCCATTTCATTTAATCCTGAAATGGTTATTCCCTGGGGTGTAGTAACCTTGTCGATTTCACTTTCAGGATGGTTTGAAGTTTCCAGAATCAGTCTGGCAGCTCCTTTAACTGTCTGGGCAGTTATAAGCTGCGACATTTCAGCATTGAAGCCGATTTCGATCCCACCCTGCGACATTGCTCTCATAAATCGAAGGGCAAATGCAATTCCGCACGCTCCTATAACTGTAGCTGCACTCATTAAGTCCTCTGTAATGATTGCAGTTTTACCAAGTTTTTCGAATATCGACAGTACACTCTTTTCATGATCCGGCTCGCAGTTTTTGAAAGATATGCATGTCATGGATTCGCATATTTCAAGAGCTGTATTTGGCATTATCCTGACAAGCGGAACTTTGCCTGTAACTGCTTCCAGATCTTTAAATGAAATCCCTGTGATAGTTGAGATTATAAGCTGGCCCTTTTTAAAATTGCCTGCTACCTCCCCCGATAACTCGACAAATTGCTGAGGTTTAACCGATAAAATAACGATATCTGCGGATCTGACTGCCAGGTTGTTGTCATCAGTAACTTTAAAACCGATATTACGGAGCCAGGTAAGCCTTGACTCCCGTTTATCTGTGATAAATATATCATCAATACCTGAAAATTTAGAATTTACCAATCCTCTGGCCAGGGAGGTACCAAGATTTCCTCCTCCGAGAATAGCAATTTTCATTTTTCCCATAAAGCATTTTAATATTTTAATATCCGAAAGATAGTTAAAATTGATAATGTGGTTTTATTAATAATTAATTGCAAATTGGCCGGGGAAAGTAAATACTTGCAGGATTTACGAAATTATTTCCATATTTTTGAACAAATTAAAACTAAAGTTATCATGAATAAGTTTCAAATAGTGATCATTTCAATGATCATAACGATTCTTATCCCGCAATATTTATTTGGACAGGATATTTCTCTCCCGATTCCCGACAAGACCGGTGGCAAACCTTTAATGCAGGCATTAAGCGAAAGGCACACTACAAGGAACTTTACAAAAGATGATCTTAACCTGCAGCAGATATCCAATCTTCTCTGGGCAGGATGGGGAATTAACAGACCTGACGAAAAAAGAAGAACCGCGCCGTCAGCTGTTAACTGGCAGGAGATAGATGTGTATGTATCTATGGCTTCCGGACTTTACTTATATGATGCCGAAGCCAACATCCTGAAGCAGATACATAACAGGGACATAAGAAATTTGTGCGGAACGCAGAGCTTCGTTGGCGAAGCCCCTCTGAATCTTATTTTTGTTGCTGACCTTAGCAGGTGCGGGAAAAAAGAGGGAGATCAGATTAACGATTCCGATCTCTTTATGCCTTATGCAGACTGCGCGTTTATAGGTCAGAATATATATTTATACTGCGCTTCTGAAAATCTCGGTTGCGTAATAAGAGGAAGCATTCCGAAGGAGAGGCTTGCTCCTGAAATGGGACTAAATCCAATTCAGCGTATTTTACTTGCCCAGACTGTGGGTATACCTGCAAATTGAAGGATTCTCCCATTCTCATCTTCTCCCATTCCCAAATTTAATCCCCCGGCGCTCGGTAGAGCTCAATGTTGGAGATTACCGGACAGGCTTTTGAATTGAGAATGGTTAATTTTACTTTTGATGTCTTAACAGTTGGAAATTTGCGGACAATCTTATGTCCAACAGTTGTGCCTTCAACCACCTGAATCCATTGGTCTTTCTGCCAGGCTTCAACTTTAAAATTCTGAATTCGCTGGCCAAGTTTAATGTACTCCTG
>CAYPKL010000488.1:0-5838 GCA_964411285.1 uncultured Rikenellaceae bacterium | reverse complement strand
CCTCAGGCAATTCAGATGCGTAAGCATGGTCTCTATCATTAAAACGGTAACCTTTTTCATCAAGGAAAGGTGGTGTCGTCCAGGAATGAAGGTGAGCTCCAATTTCAGCTTTCCCACTCTTTAAATATTCTGAAAAAATTTCTCCTGCGAATACATTTTCACAAACTTCAGATGTAATGAAATAAGTTGGTTTTATATCATATTTCTCACAGAATTCCTGAAACCGGGGAATATATCTTATATTTTCCGTTGAGAGTTCCCGCCCATGATCCCATTGATTATCACCTTCAGTATCGATAGAAATAATGAATTTCATTATGCTGGCTTAGCTATTATTTAACAGTATAATTTACCCTGTAAAATATTCTGATCCTCAATACCAGGATAATTAATGCAGAATTTTTTTTTCCTCAATCAATTAACTTAAACAGGATTATCCGGGACTCCGTTAAGGGAATTAATAAATGTCAGCATTCGCCGGGCCTGATAATTATAATTAAAAATGGTTGCCGTTAATTCTTTGCCCCTGGCTGCCACTTCTCTTGCATATTCATAATTATCAAGTACATAATCAACCTTTTCAGCAAATGCATCAATATTATCGGGTTCTGACAAAAATGCTGTTTCATTGTCTTTAAGGTAGAATGGTATCTCTCCCACCTCTGTAACAACGACCGGATTACCTGTTGACAGGTACTCGGTAAGCTTCGAGGGGAATCCCGCATCAGCAACCTTGCTTTTAGGTCTGGCAAGTGCAAGTATCTTAGCATTTAATAAATATGGAGGGATGTCAGCTCTTGGCAACTGACCCGGAAATATAACACGTTTTTCCAGGTGAAGTGACACCACAAGATTTCTGATAAGCAATTCTTCTTCTGAAGTGTCGCCTTTACCTATCAGGACAAGTTTCAGGTCGGGATACTTCCCGGATATTTTATTGAAACTTTCAATAAGAATATCGACACCGTCCTTTAAGACTGTCAGACTTCCGCAGTACAAGATATAATTGTAATCGAATGGAGATTTGCACTTAATGTTAAACCTTTCAGTATCGACGGTGCTAGGGACAAGGAATAATTTTGAGACACTAAATCCTGCTTTTTTATAAAATTCAATTAAATAATTTGTCATACAAAAGATTCCGTCGTAGAGGTACCTTTCCACCTGGAGTCTTGTGCGTCCTGAAAACTGGGAAATCCGGTCGTCCTTATAATTACGAAGAGGGTGTTCGCTTCTTTCAATTATCAACTTTGTCCTGAAATACTTTGCCAGAAAATATGCAAATAATTGAGTTCCTAATCTGTAGGTCCATAGATTAAGAGCAATTATTTGTTCTTCCCTGTCTATTCTGCTTATCAATGAAAAAGTTCTGAAATATTTCCTGAACTTATACCACCTGCGCATAATAAAATATGGACTTCTTTCTTTCTGTGCAAAGGGATGATAATATAATATCCCGTTTGTTATGCCATCATAGTTTTCAAGATATTCGTTTTCGGTACAGATAATATGAACCTTTGTCCCGTTTTCAATAAAACCTTTCGCATATGTATAAGCATGATTTGTAGCAGCTGTTCCTTCCGGAAAAGTAAAAGAATCGCCAAGTATTACAAAAGCCATAGTTATTATTTTTATCCCGGCAGGAGCATTAAAAAGATTTTAACTTTTTATACCCCACCAAATATTGCTTAACTTAGTATTTCCCATTATTAGTTTTAACACTCTCCATGAAGTATTCTGAATAGTATAGTCTCCCGGAATCTCCAGATACTGTTTCCTTCCTTCAAATTCCTTGACTACAACTCTGATACTATCAACAACAATATCAGGATCAAAACCTGACAGGATTATTGTTCCTGCATCCTGTGCTTCAGGCCTCTCCATTGATTGTCTGAGTGAGATTGCCGGGAAACTCAGGATAGCTGATTCTTCGCTTATTGTTCCGGAATCCGAGATAGTACAAAGTGAATTAATCTGCAAATGAACATAATCAATAAAACCGAACGGTTTAAGAAACTGTACGAGAGGGTCAATTTTGAAATCGGATAATTTTGCCAGCCTGTTCCGTGTACGTGGGTGGGTTGAAACTATTACAGGATAACCATATTCCTTAGCCAGCCGGTTCAGGACCGTCAGGATTTTTACCAGATTATCCTCATTATCCACATTTTCTTCCCTATGGGTAGAGATCAATAAGTAATGGCCCGGCTCAAGGTTTAAATTATTTAAAGCGTCTGATTTACTGATTTTTGGTAGATAATAATCCAATACCTCTTTCATAGGGCTCCCGGTGAGGTAAATTCTCCGCTGAGGAATCCCTTCGGATATTAAGTGCCGCCTGGCGTGTTCGGTATATACCAGATTAAAGTCTGCAATATGATCAATTATTCTTCTGTTTGTTTCCTCCGGCACATTAAGATCGAAACATCTGTTGCCTGCCTCCATATGAAAAATGGGAATGTGCAGCCTCTTTGCCATATAGGCCGCAAGACAGGAATTAGTATCGCCTAAAACAAGTATAGCATCCGGAATCTCTTTCCTCAGTACTTCTCCTGACTTTTTTATTATATCCCCAACAGAACCTTCAAGTGAAGAATGGTCTATACCCAGAAAATAATCAGGTTTACGGATTTCAAGATCCTTAAAAAAAACCTCATTAAGTTCATAATCATAGTTTTGGCCTGTATGAACAAGCAGATGATTTAAATGCTCATCAAGAATTGCGATAGTTCTGGACAGACGGATTATTTCAGGTCTGGTCCCCAGAAAAGTCATTACTTTAAGTTTGCTCATTCGGATTGTTATGGATGTTTGAAAGAATGTATAAAACCAAGGAAATTGGAGGAGTCCAAAATAGCTTAAAGATCAGTCGTTTGTATTTATTATATTATTTATAACAACCACTGCTATACTTTCTCAAAGTAAGTATCTGGATCATCAGGGTTAAAGAACTCATTTATCCAGAACAGAGTTATCAGGTCATCATTTCCTGTATTTGTAATATTATGGGTAAACCATACGGGCATATCAACAAATGATGGGTTTTCGCCGTTAAGTTCAAACCTGATCACTTCATCAGTCCCGATGCGACGTAATTCAATAACTGCATTCCCTTTTATTACTGTAAACCGTTCTATTTTACGAATGTGAAAGTGATTTCCTCTTGTAATTCCCGGAAAGGTTGTCGAAAAAGAGAACTGACCGGTTGTCATGGTTTTTACAATTTCAATGAATAGTCCGCGGTTATCGGCATTTCTTTTCAGAGCCACAGGGAAATAGGACATAACGCTAATGTAACTGCGAAAGGTGTTGAATAAATTAAATTCAAACTGACTATCAAGTTTTGGAAAGCAGTGTTCTTCAAAATAGGTCTTTTTATAAATCCCGAGAAGGCTGAGGATTTCAGAGACTTTATTTTCAGAGGTAAACGGCACCTTATATTTTATGATTTCCGAATCCCTGTCCTTGGCGATATAATTATAAAAAATCTCCGCAAGTTCGTTCACATAAATAAGCTGCAGATCAGCATCAACATTAATTACAGGTTGTTCGTAATGTGTCAGCTGATAGCAAAAAGTAGCCACCACGGAGTTATAAAATGGCCTGCCAAATGGTCCGAAGACATTGGGAATTACTAATCCCGTAAATCGTGTGCCGTTCCTCTGAGCCCATTTCTCTAAAAGTTCGCGTCCGTCATGTTTGGATTTGCCATACAGATTATCCCTTTCTTCCTGGGTTGAGGAAGAAAACAAAACATGAGGTCTGCTCCCGGTCTTTTCCATCGCACCGATAAGACGTTTTACCAGTTCGATGTTGGTGTCATATATTACCTGAGGGTCAGAATGCCTGTTGAGTGCAGCCAGATGGACAATTGCATCACAGCTTGCGACAAAGGTATTCAGATGTTCCTCGTTGTCAAAAAAACTATCCTCAAAAGGAACTGTTAAAATATCTGTTTTCTTAAGGTTAAGGTAATTGAACAGGTGAGTTCCGATAAAGCCAGCCTGGCCCGTAATTCCTACTTTTAGCATGTCGGGATGGTAGTTTTTATAAAAAGTTGACTGATTTACACAATAAGTTCAGGCTTAATTATCTTTTCCGGACAGTTTAAGGTCATCCCTGATGGAATCCAATTTCAAAAGAAGTCTTTTTGTCTCCTCGAGATCGAGCCTGTAAGTATTGTGTGAGTTATACTCTTCCATTTTGGAGATTTTAGCTTCTCCTTCGATGAAAAAACGATTGTAATTAAGATCTCTTGTATCAGCTGGAATTCTGTAATACTCACCCAAATCTTCAGCTTTTACAATCTCCTCGCGGTTAACAAGAGTCTCATACAATTTCTCGCCATGTCTTGTTCCAATAATTTTAATTTCATTCTTACCCTTGTACAATTCAATTAAAGCCTTTGCCAGCAGTTCTATTGTAGTTGCAGGTGATTTCTGAACAAAAATATCTCCGGGATCCCCGTTTTTAAATGCAAAAAGCACAAGATCGACTGCATCATCCAGGGTCATCATATATCTGGTCATGTTCGGATCAGTTATGGTCAGAGGATTTCCCTTTTTAATCTGGTCAATGAAAAGAGGTATTACAGAGCCTCTGGAAGCCATTACATTTCCATAGCGGGTTCCGCAGAATACCATTCCCGTTCCATTAAGACTGCGGGACTTAGCTATCATAACTTTTTCACTTAATGCCTTTGACATACCCATTGCATTGATAGGGTAAACAGCTTTGTCGGTGCTGAGTACAATAACCCGGCCAACATTGTATTCGATAGCAGCATTCAATACGTTTTCACAACCAAGTACATTTGTTCTTACAGCTTCGACAGGGAAGAATTCACATGAAGGAACCTGTTTAAGTGCTGCAGCCTGGAAAATAAAATCGACACCTTTGATTGCGCTTCTGATGCTGTTAGTGTTCCTGACATCACCAATATAGTACTTGATTTTAGGGTTATTGTAATACTGCCGCATATCATCCTGCTTCTTTTCATCCCGGCTGAAAATCCTGACTTCCTTAATATCTGTCTTAAGAAACCGTTTTAAAACAGCGTTTCCGAACGAACCTGTTCCTCCTGTAATCAGAAGAACCTTTCCATCAAATAAATTTTTCATATTATGTATTTCTTGAATTGAACTAAACAGAAAATAAATAAGTATTTTACAATACCCTAACGAATTTTAAAACGGAATAAGAAGTGTTGATTTAAATTAATTCGAAGGGAAACTTGTTATCATAACTCCTCTTCATCACTGGCAAGAGCTAATTCCTCTTTGGGTATTTCCTTTTGTTTTGTTTCATTCGGTACAAACCACCTGAACATCCAGAAGCACATTACCAATGGGAAAAATATCAAAGTGTAACTAACTGAGATGAAAAGTATTAAGAAGAAGAAAAGAAAACCTATTTTCAAATCAAGATAATTTGAAAAGTAAAAAGAACTTCTTAATGCTGAAATTAAAAAGAAAAGAAAGCCTACCAGGCCAAACTGCGCCAATAAATTTCCCAACCCTGTTATTGGCGAAATTCTGGCGCCTATTTTAGCTGTCCAGCCGTCTTCAACATGACCTCCCAGTCCTAAAACCGGATTGTTCCGGAAATCAATCATTGTAATCATAAGGGAAGAAAACCGTTGCGGGTTAAAGGCTTCTCCTTTCTTCCCGATTGACCTCACCACCATTGCATCAATCTCATTGGTTTCATTTATCAGCCTGACAATCTTATTGGTCATGAAAGGCAATGAAAATATGGAAACTACGGCAACCAGTATTATGGGGAAAAGATAAAAGACTATTTTGCTCTCTTTCGAATAGAAATAATAGAGAAGGATTA
>CAYPKL010000487.1:0-5050 GCA_964411285.1 uncultured Rikenellaceae bacterium | reverse complement strand
AGCAATAAAGCTGAAATGGCTCTTGATACAATTGATCCTAATTGGAGAAATTTGGATATTACCAAAAAACATATTCCTATTTTTGTGGCTGCACTAATTGATCAAGAGCTTAACTTCCGATACTACGTAGAAAAGGGACTTGAAATTATTGACCCTGCCTGGGAAAATTTAGATGCTACTAAAAATGCTGTGCCAGAGTTTATTACCGTATTATTAAAGAGTAATATAGCCTCAAATCGAATCAAAATATCCAATCTGCTTGGAAGCATTAAAGATCAGAGGGCAATTGAACCCCTAATAAACAATCTTAAGGACTCGGATCGGGCTGTTTGCAAAGCAGCAGCTGAAGCCCTCTATCTTATTACGGGAAAATCTTATGGGATTAGTTATTCAGATTGGCAAGGTTGGTGGGATAAGAATAAAATCTAATATCTCAATTTTATAAACCTTCATTTCTCCTTATTCCAATAAGATAAATTATTAAGAACCAAATAAATCAATCTCTAGGTGATATTAATCCTTCACGCACCTAAAAGAGAATCCAGAATGTTGTGGGCCAGAACTTCCAGAAGGAACAGGATCTGTTTTTTTCTTGCAAGTAGTCATACATACCATCCTTTTCTATTGATAACTTAATATTTTAACTTCTTTTTGAAAATCTTTATTTTCCACCCACAAAGCAGGTTATAAGACAAGTTAACAATAGTTACACAACTTTATCCATTAAATCAATTCATTATCTGTTGATTACAAGGCAGAGGATAACATAGTGAAGGAGGAAGGAGGTTGTGATTAATATGATATCAGAATCTTTCTAAAAAATGGTTATTAAAAATTTGATTTATGACTAATATTTTGTAGCTTATGTCATTTAAATTTAACCTGATCCATATTCTGATAAATATAACAACGATAAATAAAATCCCGGCGATCATTATATTATCAATACCTAATTGGAATTTCAGGATCCAAAGGTTCAAACTACACCTTCGGATTTTCATTAAATATAAATGGTGAGTTTAAAATAATTGGAACGGAGAAAAATGCCTGGAAAGAAGGAAACTGGTATCATCTTGTTGGTATGTATGATGGGAAAGTGAGTCAGGCTTTTGCATTATGGGTAGTTTATTGCTTATCAATAGGGTTACTTAATGATGTAATTATAAATCCAATGACTGGACTTAACAAAATTGACCATAGTACTGATTTACCATATCCAATTTTGCGTTTTGTACCGATGTGCTGAGCAATTAAATGAGTTAAAGCAATGTAAAGCACAACAATTATTATCCAAGTAACGTAGTTCATATCTTAAACTTAAAGTAGTTTTCTAAACATGCAAACATTTCATTCAAAGTGTCATTCATTTAGTGTCTGTCGACATAAAGGTATTAAAATGGTTTAAAAGTTTATTGTGTTCTTATGACAAAGCCCAAAGTATAGTTGAAAATTTAGTATAGCTAACCTATGCCCGTTAAAAGACTCATACCTTTTATTCGTACTTAAGTGATTGTGCCGGATTAACTCTCGCTGCCCGCAGAATACGATAACTGATTGTAAGCATAGCTATACCAAGAGCAATTGATAAACCTGCAACAAAGCTGAATACACCAGGATTGATCCTGTAATGGAAATTTTCAAGCCACTTACCTGCAATATAATATATCACTGGCCAGGCTATCAGAGCCGAAATTGAAACAAGGATTAATATCTCCTTTGATATTACAATATATATACCTCCAACTGAAGAGCCCATGGCTTTCCTTACACCGATCTCCTTGGTCCTCTGTTCAACAGTGAATGATGTCAGTCCGAACAATCCAAGAGTTGCTATTAATATTGCAAGGATCGAGAAGATCACAGCCATCTGTGCATTCTGTTTTTCCTGTATATACATCTTTTCAAAATCCTCATCAATGAAATAATACTGAAGTGGATCGTTTACCATAAATTCCTTCCATATTGCCTCAAGCTGTCTGATTGTAGTTGTATAATTCAATGCTGAGATCTTCACAGTAACATATCCCCATAACATTCCGTCATTTTGAAATTTTAAGATATATGGTTCTATCGGATTGCGTAGTGATTTGAAATTGAAGTTCTTTACTACACCCAGGATTGGAAGATATTCCATTTTCCCTGAATCATCCGGTTGAAAAAACCTGATCCCCTGCACATCTGTTATACTGAAATTCTTTATTGCAGCTTCATTTACAAGGCATGCTTGCTGATCGCTTGTATAGGATTCATCAAAGAATCTTCCGGAAACCAGAGACATGCCATATGTTTTAAGGTAATCATAATCTACCCATGCCGTCGCCATAATGACAGCTTCATCTTTTCTTCCTTCAATTCTATAACCATTGGTATTATTGGTCCGGCCAGGGATAGCTGTTGAACTGGTAACATTAATAACGCCCGGTATTTCCTTCACTGCTGTCTTAAAGGCTTTCATCCTGGTGCCAAGTGAACCTGCCCTGTTTATCACCAATAACTGCTCTTTGTTGAATCCTAAATCTTTGTTTAGCATATAATGTATCTGGCTGTACATTATCATCGTTCCTATAATTAACAGAATTGATACTGCAAACTGAAATACGACAAGTATTCTTCTGAGCGTTCCGTTCTTCATACTGTTTTTTACACTACCCTTTAGAACTTCATATGGACTGAACGATGAGAGGAATAATGCAGGATAACTCCCTGCGAGGAAACCGACAAAAACAGAGAATAGCAACAAAACCGGTATTGTAAACCAGGGGATAAAAAGATACAATACAAGACTGGTTCCCAAAAGATTATTAAAATAGGGAAGAGTTACCCTTACTATCAACAGGGCAAAGATTAGTGCAATAAATGAAAGTATGGTTGACTCCGCAAGGAACTGAGCTATGAGCATGCCCCGGGTAGAGCCACCTATCTTTTTGATGCCCACCTCTTTTGCCCTTTTTGAAGCCTGGGCTGTTGAGAGGTTCATAAAGTTTATTGCCGCTATAAGAACTATCAGAACCGCAATACTGCCAAAAATTATCAGAAACTTAGGATCACTGGCAGCTTTAAACTCCTGTTGAACTGATGTATCAAGATGGATGTCTTTCAGACTCTGAAGATAAAACCTGTATTTATTGCCCTGCTTTTCGAGGTCCTCAATTGATAAACCCATATACTGTTGAAGCTCCGGGCCAACATATTTTTTTAATAGACCAGGAAATTTTTCGTCAACCGTTTTATAGCTGGTGTTTGGTTTTAACAAAAAATATGTACTGAAACTATTGTTCATCCAGACAGGATTATTTGACCGCGGATTTGTCATGAATGAAGTAAGAATATTGGCTTCAAAATGTGTGTTGCCGGGAATATCACTCATCACACCAGAAACTGTATATCTTATTGAGTCTGACCCAATTTTTATGGTTTTGTCGACAGGATTTTCTTCGCCAAAGATCTTCCGTGCAGTTGATTCTGACAGGACAGCTTTCCTTGGAGCGTTAAGCAGGTTTTGCGGATCACCTTTAAGCACGGGTATCGAAAAGAAATTGAAGAAGGATGAATCAGCCTCAATCAGGTTTTCCTCTGCAAATGTCTGGTTATTATACTCAATAACAGTTGGGCCTCTCCCTGTCATTCTTAGAAAATCCTCAATTTCAGGAAATTCCTTTAACATTGTAGGACCCATAACGGCCGGAGATGATGTAGCTGTAATCTCCTGTCCTGCTATCTTCCCGTTTAGAATCGCCCGGAATATCCTCTCTTTTTTAATATTATAATTGTCAAAACCGGCTTCATTAATAACAAAAATCGCGATAAGCAAACTGCAGGCAATACCAATGGAAAGTCCAAGAATATTTATTAAAATATATGTACGTTGTCTTTTAAAAGATCTTATGCTGTGCTTTATTAGATTGTTTAACATGTCTATTCATTTATAATGATTTACCCTGGTTTTCCCAATTTTATAGACGAGGAAAAAACAAATATGCTGCAATAGCGAAGTAAGCATTTCTGCAATGCAACATAATGAGAGCTACCCGAACACCTTTATACCTGGTTAATCATCCTTTAAACAACGAATAGACATACCGTAATGAGTATTGTTACTATAACTGTTTACATAGCAATAATCGTGGTAAATGTCACGAAACAAGCCACCTGGAGCAGTTACAAAAACACCTGATAATGATTGCTTGAATCCCGTGGTCCCTGTAGTTGACCACCAGCAACCTACATGCCCAATGTCATAAAAGTTTCCATCTTCAAGACGAGCGCCACCCGGAAGAGCTGTAAAACCGATTCTATTATTACTCGCCTGGTCGTTACCTGCATTACCTGGTGTTTCATCTGCAACCCAACCAGAAGTAGCTGCCAATGATTTTGCAATGTCCATTCCTTTATATCCTCCACCATAACCATAACCATTATTTGTAAGATAATCGGTTAAAGTTGTCCACTCGGTATCTGTAGGAACATGCCAACCTGTTGGACATACATTACGGCTGTCAGTGGCCACATACCATGTATATAATCTACCGAGAGTAGCAACATTACTTTCATTACCGGCATATGCCCATTGATATTTAGGTGTAATTTCACCCTCAATGATCGATGTTGCAGGAGTTGTCGTTCCTATTAAATCACCGTTGCTGTACTTTGTTGTTTTAAGGTTTTCAGCCATCCATACCTGTGTCCCAATGGTAATAGTTGGATAAACATTACCATCAAAATCTTTCACTGAATGTGTCTGACACCCAGTTAATCCTATAAAAAACAAGGTTACTGAGAATAGGTTTAAATTGTATTGCATTTTTGTGCTCATGAATTACAATGAAATTCTAATTATTTGTTTCATACGCGACTATATTAGCCATAACTTTCTCAAAATATGTTTATTATCAAATTTACAATTTGCTTGCAAAAAATGCAACTACCAATTAAGCTCTACCCACAGTGAATTAATATATTTGGATGGAGTTAGCACAGCTATTTTTCAGTGGTCTTTGAGTATCCTGAGTTATAATTGCATATGAATTGCGTAAGTATCTATTAAATCACC
>CAYPKL010000486.1:0-5420 GCA_964411285.1 uncultured Rikenellaceae bacterium | reverse complement strand
GTTAACCTTCCATTTTTTGTTTCACCTGGACTTAAAAACTCACTTGAGCTGGGCCGCTATACTTCCCGCACACTTAATCTTCTGAAAAACAGTAATCCTGAAAAGAGAAACACCGTAAAAATACTGGTTTACGGACAGTCTATAAGTGAACAGGAGTGGTGGCTCGGTGTAAAGAAATTTGTCGGAAAAAATTTCCCTTATGTGGATATTGATATGAGAAATCTTGCAATCGGGGGATTTGCTGCTCAACTGCTGTATAAAACAGCTGAGATGGATGTAAGCACTTTTTACCCCGATCTTGTCCTGCTTCAAATTTATGGAGATCCTGTGTATTACGATTCTGTACTCTATACTATAAGGAGCCGTACGGCAGCAGAAGTGGCAATAATGACCGACCATTATACAGGACCGAATTCCTGGAGTGACACCATGTCATACTATCTTCTGCCGTCAATGGCTGACAAATACAATTGTGAAATTATTAACATACGCGATTCATGGAAAGAGTTCCTTGATGATAATGATCTTAGGCCTGAGGCCCTTTTGAGCGATAATGTACATCTCAACCGCTTTGGAAATTTTATAATGTCGGAGCTTGTCAGGCAGCTTTTTATTTACAAACCACAATATCCTCCTGACCCTTTTGGCTTAAGCAAGACTTACATTATTGGTAAGGACCTCAGGTATAATGGCAGAATTCTGACATTACCCTTTTATGGCAACAGGATCGTGATAAAATCAGGAAAAAGATCTTCTTCAAAAAGCGATTCCCTGCAGGTTCTTGTAGACAGAATTCCGCCTTCATCTTTTCCCGGGACCTATTATATGTCAAGACCTGTAAATCCGAATGGTAAAAAATGGCCCTGGGATCTGCCTGCTATGATAAGGATAAAACATTCATCCCCATGGACTAACGAGAATTGGCGTTGCACGTTCACTGATGCAGAACCTCCTTACAATGATTTTTCATTTTCAATTACCGGATCTGTTACAGGAAATGACGGGAAAGGAAGTTCCCTGAATGATTTTAAATCAAATTCCGGTAAAGTAATTATTAAAGGAGGTGATGCCGAAGAAGGTGGCGACTGGCATCTGAAAAGATCATTTAAGGTTCTGAAAACAAAGGTAGACGCCGGAGAAAGCGTTACCTGGAGAACATTTTCCATAAGCAAAGATTATTTTAACGGCACTGAAATCGAAAAAGAAGAAGGGTATCCTTCTGAAATTCTGTTTCAGGGTATTCCGAATTCAAACCATGTGTTAAAGCTTAAAAGCACTGGAAGAAAGACTCCTGAAATAAAAGAGATTACAGTTTACAGGCCATTACTGAACCACCAAGGGATTTAGAATTAAGAATAATAAAGAAACCAAATATCTGAATTGTAATATATTAAAGATAATTTAGATGAAAAACCTTTATATATTATTAGTTGTCCTCCTGTTACTTTGTTTTGCAACTGATCCGGACGGATTTTCACAAAATATAGTTAAAACCTGGGATGTATACGAGATCTCATTGAAATCTTCAGTAAATAAGGAGAATCCTTATACCTCCTTACTTGAAGAAGGTAAACCTGCTTTTGTATCTGCCAGATTTACAGGGATGTCAGGTGAATGCAAAGGTAAAATAATAATAGTACCAGGCTTTTGGGACGGGAAGGATGTTTGGAAGGTAAGATTTGCTCCACCCCGGAAGGGAACCTGGAATTATGAGACTATATCAGCCGACAGAAAAATGAACAGAAAAAAAGGGGAATTAACTGTCACTGACTGGACTGGTGAAGAGCTAAAGGCCAATCCGGCACGAAGGGGTTTTATTGTTGTAAATAAGAAAGAGCCAGGAGCCGGCAGGTATTTTATTTATTCTGACGGTACACCATTCCTCTGGATAGCCGATACCTGGTGGGATTGGACTAACAGAAGGATCAGATTTGAATCGTTTAAAAAACTTGCTGATACCAGAGCTGAACAAGGTTTCAATTTAGGACAGCTTTTTTTTGCCGGTAATGGCTGGGGAAGGGAAAGCTCTCTTCTCGACTCTTCATTTACTCATCCTGACATTGATCAGATTCGAAAAGTTGAAAAGATGATCGCCTATGCAAATTCAAAGGGAATAACAGTCTGGATCCACGCATGGTGGAGCAGAGAGGGAATCAATAAATCGATAGGTGAAGAGAACGTAATAAGGTGGTGGCGATACGTTGTCCACCGGTTGCACGCATTTAATGTCATCTGGGTTCTTGCAGGTGAATACAACATGAATAATTACGGGGGATTCCCCGTTGGGTTCTGGAACAGATTGGGAGAAGTTGTAAAAACAGAGGATCCCTATGACAGGATTGTAAGCGCTCATCCCACGCCACCGATGTGGGACGGCGGGGCAGAAGCCCCCCAGTGGTCGACAGCTGAAGCAATACATGACCAGTCATGGCTCGATTACAACCAGAGCCAGACCGGACATGCCCGATGGTGCAACGAACTGGTTCCGGAAATAATCACAAGGGCTTATAATATGAAACCTGCCAAACCTGTCGTGGTTACAGAACCATGGTATGAGTTTATTGAAGGTAATCCCACTGGCAGGGATATCAGGTTCGGCGCCTGGAGCGCAGTTATGTCAGGGGCAGCAGGGCACTCTTACGGCGGGGGGCATATATGGAGGGTGCATCTCCCTGAACGGCCAACGGGTACAGGTTCGTGGCCCATGGATACTAATCTGGAAACAAATACAATGCTCTATCCGGGAGCGGTCTCAGTAGGATTCATGGGTAAATATCTCAGGAAGATCGAATGGTGGAATCTTGAGCCCCATCCGGAGATTGTAATAGATAATCCTTCTCATTATTGCCTGGCTGACCCCGGAAAGGAATATCTTTTCTATCTCAGGTACGGAGGATCTGTAAAGATTGATCTTAGCGATTACCCTTCTTCAGCAAAGTACAATTATGAATGGACCGACCTTGTTAATTCCGGGGAATCCAAAACCGGAAGCATCTCAGGCGGTAAAGTTGTTGAGATAAAATGTCCGGAAGATTACCCGGGTACAGTTAACTTCAAGGATTGGCTTTTGCATGTCAAAAGAACAAATTAGCATATCAGCGTTTAATCATTTAATTGAATTGATAAAAAACTCATAGCTTAAATAACTTATGAAACCAAAACTTCTTTTTATACCGGTATGTCTGGCCTTGTCCCTGACAACAATGGCGCAGCGTGAAACTGTCAGTCTTAACGGTATCTGGGACATTGAAGAAAGCATCTCCGGCGATAAGATACCTGCAAAATTTAATCACAAGGTTGAGGTGCCCGGACTTGTAAACACATCAAAACCTTCATTTGATGGAGTCGATAAATTTTACAGCAAGGAATACTATTCAAATTCCTGGGTAAAGCCTTCTTTGCTTAAACTAGATCTGAATGCCGATACCATGAAAATCGGGTATAGTTTCCAGAAGAGGAACTATTTCTGGTACCATAGATCTTTCGAAACAAAACCGGGATTTGAAGTCGTGATCCTTAAAATCAATAAAGCTCAGTTTGGCACATTGGTTCTGGTGAATGGCAAAAAAGCAGGTGAATATAACGGGTGCTTTTCATCCCAGTATTATAATATAACACCTTTTATTAAAAAGAAAGGTTCAAATACCGTACTGATCAGAATTGGTGCTCATCCAGCAGTTTTACCAGCTTCGGTACCCGCCGGTAATGATTTTGAAAAACGGCACTGGACTCCGGGCATTTATGATGATGTTTCAGTAATATTCACTAAATACCCATATATTGAAACTGTACAGGTTGCCCCTGATATTCACAAAAATGAGATCCTGGTACAGGCAATTGTAATAACTAATACTGGCAACAGCCCTAATAAGCTGACCGGAAGGGTCAGTGAATGGAAATCAGGTAAAACAATCTCAGATTTTGTAAAGGAGCATACTTCAAATGGGGAAACAAGGCAAAATATTGTTTTTAAAATTCCGGTAAAAGATTCCAGACTCTGGTCACCTGAAGATCCCTTTCTTTACACATTAAAACTTTCAACAGGTTCTGATGATGTTAATGTACGTTTCGGAATGCGTGAATTCAGGTTCGACACTCCTACAAAAAGAGCATATCTGAATGATAAGCTTATTTTCCTGAGAGGTTCAAATATAACATTACACAGGTTTTTTGATGACTCATTGTGTATGAATAATCCATGGAATGAGCAATGGGTAAGAAAGCTGCTGACCGGTCTGCCAAAGAAATATAACTGGAACAGTTTCAGGTTTTGCATTGGTCCGGTTCCTGATAAATGGTTTGACATTGCCGATGAAGCGGGCCTGCTGATACAGAATGAGTATTTCATCTGGAGTTACAGACCTTACTGGGACAGGGATCTCCTGAAGAGCCATCTGTCCGACTGGGTGCGCGACTGCTGGAATCACCCGTCGGTGGCATGGTGGGATATTAATAACGAAACCCGCGAAACTATTCTTACCGGGCTTATATCGGAACTGAGAAAACTTGACCTTTCCGGCCGTGCCTGGGATAATGGCTATAACCTGCCTGAAGGCGATAATGATCCTGTTGAAGATCATAACTATAAGTTTTACTCCACGCGGTTCGATGGTGACTCATGGAACCAACAGAAATTTGTCAACGGTATGGCTGAGAAAACCACAAATTCACCTCACCCTTCGGCTCATGCATGTGTGCTTAATGAATACGGATGGCTGTGGCTGAAGAGGAATGGCCAGAAGACACTACTCACAGCTCCGGTTTACGATTCGATTGCTAAAGGATATACCAACGGACAACGTCAGGAGCTCTATGCATATCTGCTTGCAGCTGAAACTGAATATTTCAGGGCTCACCGTAATTACGCAGGTGTTTTGCATTTCGATTATCTGACCGGCGATTTTCAGGGAGCTATCACAGGTGATATCTTCAAAAATCCTGAAACTCTTGAACCCGTAAAGGTCTATGATGATTATTTTACTGAAATTTTCAAACCTCTGGGAGTCTATGTCAACTATTTTCCTGTCGAGGTTAAAACAGGAGCAAACGAAGTTATACCCGTAATGCTGGTAAACGATGAAGATATGAGAGTTTCAGGTCAGATAGAAATGGTCCTTCTTGATACTGAAGGGCATGAGATAACAAGATCGGTTACCCCGTTCAGCGTCGCAGACCTGTCACAGAACACATACCTCCTGAAAATCAATATGCCAAAAAAAGATGGATTATACTGGCTGAAGACCTTCGCAGTTCAGCCGGATGGATCGCGAACCCTATGCCGCAGAAAAATTAAAATTGCAGCCGCAAACTAAGTACTAAACAACCTGGCAAAATACATAACATGTTAAATAATCTCTTTATGAAAAATAAAATCGTCTTATTAAGTCTGATAATTATTTCATTTGAGGCAAATTCCCAGG
>CAYPKL010000485.1:0-15021 GCA_964411285.1 uncultured Rikenellaceae bacterium | reverse complement strand
ACTGGTTACTGCGCCCATTGATAAAAAGAATATCCAGTCGGATAATTTTCATTTTAATGGCCATACAGAATATCTTAAATCCATGGCTGGCGCCGATGATGTTCTGATGTTCATGATAGGGGAGAGCCTTAAGATAGGAGTTGCAACAGGCCATGTCCCACTGGCCAGGGTTCCAGGTTTGATAACAAAAGATTTGCTGATCCGGAAGCTCAGGTTAATGAATCAGTCGCTTGTACAGGATTTTGGGGTCAGGCGGCCGCGCATTGCGGTTCTTGGCCTGAATCCTCATGCTGGTGATAATTCTCTTCTTGGACAGGAAGAATCTGATATTATTATTCCGGCAATTCAACAGGTGCAGCAGGAAGGTATGCTTGCATTCGGACCTTTCCCGGCCGATGGTTTTTTTGGTGCGGGATCATTCAGCAAATTTGACGGTATACTGGCCATGTATCACGATCAGGGGCTTGCTCCGTTCAAAGCATTATCATTTGATACCGGAGTTAATTTTACGGCAGGGTTACCCTTTATAAGGACCTCTCCTGTTCATGGTACAGCATTCCAGATTGCCGGGAAAGGGGAGGCATCAGAAAGCTCATTCCGCCAGGCAATCTATCTCGCCTGTGATATTTTCAGAAACCGTGAGATGTATTCAGAGATTTCCAGAAGTCCTTTGAAGCATCAGGATATTGAGATGCATTCTGATCGGGTGGACGAACTGCCTCCCGATATTTTCAATTCAGAACAGATATCATGATAGAATATATAAAAGGAACAATAATTGAACTGACCCCAACCTTCATTGTAATTGAAAATGAGGGAATTGGTTATCATGTTAATATTTCACTTTCAACTTTTACCAGACTTGAAGGGAAAATTGAATATAGAATTCTTGTGCACGAAGTAATAAGAGAAGACAGCCACCTTCTCTTCGGATTTGCAGATAAAACCGAAAGGGATATCTTCCGGTATCTTATCTCTGTATCAGGAGTTGGTCCGGGAACTGCAAGAGTGATGCTTTCTTCACTTAATCCGGATGAAATTGAAAGGGCAATTTTAGGATCTGATGTAGCTGTACTGAAAGGTATAAAGGGCATAGGAATTAAGACTGCCCAGCGTATAATTCTGGATTTGAAAGATAAACTCGGTAAACAAGCCGGAAGTGGTGAAATATTTGCATTTACAGACAATACTAAGAAGGAAGAGGCGTTATCAGCTTTAGTGATGCTTGGATTTGGAAAAGGTGCTGTTATTAAAGTTCTTGACAGAATAATCAGGGAAGAGAAGACTCTGACAGTCGAGGACATGATCAAAAGAGCACTTAAGAGCCTGTAAATAAGAATAATAGCTAGATTGGGATCAGGGATATCATATAAAGATCTGCTGAAATTTTCATATTGTGTACTATTCGCCTCTTTTGTCCTCTGGTCAACTGAAGCAGGTGGTCAGGTTTCTGTTCCAGGTTCTTCATCCGATACAACCAGAAAATCACCTTTAAAACTCCAGGATGTTTCCGGTATTCCCTGGGAATCAGCTCCCAAAGCCCCGTTTTTTCTTGATAATCCTTCAAATGTCAAATATTCAGTCGTTTATAATCCTGATAAAAATGAATATGTAATTTATCAGAAAGTCGGAGCCTTCGACTACAGGACTCCTGTCCACATGACTCCTGAAGAGTTTCGTAAATATCAGTTTAACAAAGAAATGCGTGATTACTGGAACTCCAGAATATCAGGAAAGGAGTCAGGATTCAGATCAAATTTAATTCCGCAGATCGAAGTGGGCGGAGCCGCATTTGATAAGATTTTTGGAAGTAATGTTATAAATATAGTTCCTCAGGGATCAGCGGAGCTTGTTTTCGGGATAAATATTTCCCGCACCCAGAATCCTACTTTGCCTGAGAAACTCCAGTCTATCCCTACCTTCGATTTCAAGGAAAAGATTCAAATGAATGTTACCGGCACCATTGGTGACAAAATGGAGCTGGGGGTCAATTACAATACCGATGCGATGTTTGATTTCGAAAACAGGACAAAACTTCAGTACTCCGGGAAGGACGACGAAATCGTGAAGAAAGTCGAGGCCGGAGATGTAACATTACCGCTTACGGGAACTCTGATAACCGGGAGTTATAGTCTCTTCGGCCTCAAAACAGAATTACAGTTTGGCAAGCTTAATGTTACAACGGTTTTATCACAGCAAAAGGGAGAAACATCTACAATCCAGGTAGAAGGAGGCGCACAGTCTAACACTTTTGAAATTTATGCTGATGATTATGAATCAAACAGGCACTTCTTTCTTTCGCAGTTTTTTCGCGACATATATGACGGTGCCCTTAAGAACCTTCCAGCTGTCAGTTCAGGTGTAAATATTGAAAGGATTGAAGTCTGGATCACTAATAAAACAAGCAGTTTTGATGAGACAAGAAACATAGCTGCTTTTGCCGACCTGGCAGAAAACAGTAGTCATATTTTTAATAAAATTCCGGAATTTCAGGCCTTCCCCGGGGCAGAAAGGTATCCTGATAACGGAGCCAACCGTCTTTATGATCAGCTTATTAGTTCATACTCATCGATGAGGGATGTTGATCAGGTTACCAATGCATTTAATTCTTTATATCCTGGATTCCAGATTGGAAGGGATTTTGAAAAAATTGAAAATGCCAGAAAACTTAACGACAGGGAGTACACCCTGAACAGCAATCTTGGTTATATATCGCTCAATACAGCCCTAAATACCGATGAAGTACTGGCAGTCGCCTTTGAATACACATTTAACGGAAAGGTATATAAAGTCGGCGAATTCTCGACTGATGGAATTTCGGCACCCGAGACACTTATCCTTAAACTCATTAAAGGGACCACACTGAGTCCAAAATACTCCACATGGAACCTGATGATGAAAAATATTTACTCGCTCGGATCGGGCAAGCTTGAGAATAATGATTTTCAATTGAATATTCTTTATGAAGACGATAAGACAGGCAATTCCATTAATTATCTTCCTGATGGACCTCTGGCAAATAAAATACTCCTGAACGTTTTGGGACTTGACAATCTGAATTCGCAGCTTGACAGGGAGCCGGATGGATATTTTGACTTCATTGACGGGGTAACAGTTATGGTCAACAGGGGGAAGATAATTTTCCCGGTCATTGAACCCTTTGGCAGTCATCTCAGGAAGCAGATAGGTGATGCCCAGTCAGCAGGTAAATATGTTTTCCAGGAGTTGTACGACTCCACCCAGACGATTGCCCAACAGATGGCGGAAAAGAATAAGTTCAAGATTACCGGGCAATATACATCAGAATCAGGATCTGAGATTCGACTGAATGCCACAAATATTCCTGCCGGATCAATTATAGTCACTGCCGGCGGAGTAACCCTTACAGAGAATATAGATTATACTGTAGACTATAACCTGGGATCGGTCACCATAATAAATTCTGCTCTGATTGAGTCGCAGACACCTATTTCAGTTTCACTTGAAAGCAACCAGTTTTTTGGATTCCAGACTAAAACGCTGCTGGGGACACATCTTGATTACAAATTTTCAAATAATTTCAATATCGGAGGTACACTTCTCCATTTGAATGAAAGACCTTATACCCAGAAAGTAAATTTTGGCGAAGAACCCATATCAAATACTATCTGGGGGCTTAACACATCATACAGGTCGGAATCTCAATTGCTTACAAAGCTAATTGATAAAATCCCTCTTCTCGAGACAAAGACACCATCAAGCATCTCCTTCAATGGTGAATTTGCCAACCTGATTCCCGGTCACTCGAAAGCAATTTCGAGTGCCGGGAATTCCTATATCGATGATTTTGAATCGAGTGAAATTCCGCTTGACCTGAAATCATTTAATGCCTGGACGATCTCAAGTGTACCTCAGGGACAGGATCTTCTTTTTCCCGAAGCCCGCTTTAACAACAATCTTTCAAGCGGTTACAACAGGGCTAAAATTGCCTGGTACGTAATAGATCCCCTTTTTCTGAGAAACGGATCTTCAACTCCGTCGAATATTAAGCAGAATCCCAAAGAGCAATCAAGCCATTTTGTTCGGGAGGTTTATGAAACAGAGCTATTCCCAAACAGGGAAAGCACCACCGGAATACCAACAACAATTGCTGTATTAAACCTTGCCTATTACCCCGAAGAAAAAGGACCCTATAACTTCGATGCCAACCCGGGAGCCTATTCAAGAGGTATGAATCCGGCCGGGAAATTAAATGACCCCAAATCGAGATGGGGAGGAATAATGAGGGAGGTGCTCACAAGTGATTTTGAGACAGCCAATATTCAGTATATCGAGTTCTGGCTGATGGATCCATTTGTGGAGGATCCTACCCATGAAGGTGGTGATCTCTATTTCAACCTTGGCAACATTTCAGAAGATATTTTAAGAGATTCCCGGAAAAGCTTTGAAAACGGACTACCAGGATCAGCTGTTGTGCAAAATGTCGACACTACATCGTGGGGAAGGGTCCCGACTGTTCAGTCGGTTGTTAAAGCTTTTGACAATGATTCACAGTCGAGGCTATACCAGGATGTTGGCATTGATGGGCTGATGGATCAGGATGAAAAGACATTCTTCTCAGATTACCTGGCAAAATCTGAGCTTATAGCTGAACCTGCAACATACCAGAACATTCTCAAAGATCCGGCATCCGATGATTTTCGATATTACAGAGGCTCTCAGTACGATAGTGAACAGAAGGGAATACTTGAAAGATACAAAAGCTATAACGGACTGGAAGGGAATTCCCCCACCTCTGATATGTCATCAGAGTCATACCCGACATCCGGATCCACATTACCGGATATGGAGGATATAAACCGTGACAATACTCTTAGTGAAACAGAAAGCTATTACCAGTACAAGGTTAGTATGAGGCCTGCTGATCTGAAAGTAGGGTCAAACTATATAGTCGATGAAATTGAAGCGGCAGCCACCTTTGCAGATAACACTGAATCGAAAGTGAAGTGGTATCAGTTCAAGATACCGGTAACCGAATACCAGAAAACTGTAGGTGTGATCAGCGATTTTAAATCGATCCGTTTTTTAAGGGTGTTCATGAAAGATTTTAATAAGCCTGCAATAATGCGTTTTGCGGAACTTAACCTGGTTAGAGCGGAGTGGAGAAAATACAATATTTCTTTTACTGAAGGAGGTGAAAGAATTACAATCCCTGAAGCTACTGACGGCTCATTTGAAATAGGTTCTGTAAGTATTGAAGAGAATGGGAGTAAACAACCTGTTAATTATGTGTTACCTCCCGGATTTGACAGAATAGTAGATCCTCAGAATCCCCAGCTGCGGCAGCTTGATGAACAGTCGATGGTTTTAAAGATACAGGATCTGACTGACGGAGATGCCAGGGCTGCTTATAAGAATGTGAATCTTGATATGAGACAATACAGACGCCTGAAAATGGAGGTCCATGCTGAAGCGCTGATTGGCAAGCCTTTATACGATAATGAACTGACTGCTTTCATAAGGCTGGGTACTGATTACAAGTCGAATTTTTATGAATATGAAGTTCCCCTGAAACTTACCCCGCCAAGTGACAAATATGATGATGACTCTGAGACAGACAGGGCGATAGTATGGCCTTCTGACAACAGTTTCAATATTAATCTCTCGGTTCTGCAGGATGCAAAAAAAGCACGCAACAGCAAAATGTCGGAAACGGGAGCATCATTAAGCATTACTGATGTTTTTGCTTATGCGGATGACAGCAATAAAGTTTATGTATGCGGGAATCCAAATCTTAGCAATGTTAAAGTTATTATGATAGGAGTAAGGAATCCTATTAAAACCAGGAATCCCGATAACGACGACGGAGATCCAAAATCAGGTGAAATATGGGTTAATGAATTGAGACTGAGCGATTTTATTGAAAATGGCGGGTGGGCGGCAAACGCTCATTTGCAGGCACGGTTGGCTGATCTGGGGACAGTCGATTTTGTTGGACAGGCAAGTACGCCGGGATGGGGGAGTATTGATAAGAAAGTCAATGAAAGAAGTAAGGAAGAAGTCATAAAATATGATGTATCATCAAGTCTTGAACTGGGTAAGTTTTTCCCGGAGGAGCTTGGCGTTCGTCTTCCTGTTTATGTGGGTTATTCAGAGTCACATATTAAGCCTCAGTATAATCCGCTCGACCCGGACATCCTGCTAAAGGATGCTTTGGATGAAGCGGTGGATGAAGAAGCCAGGGATTCGATAAAAAATATTGCGGAAGAGTACTCCAGACGAAAAACTATTTCTATAAATAATGCAGGGATTACAAAGCGGGGGGAAAAGTCACATGCATGGGACCTGGCCAACTTCAGCGTGAATTATACATACAATGAAACCCTCAATACAAGCACAAAGACCGAAATAGACCTTGAAAAAAACTATAAGGGCGGAATAAACTACAATTATGAAGCCCAGCCTGAAAATATTATGCCGTTTAAAAATGTAAAATTCCTGAATTCACCTATATTCAGGTTGATAAAGGATTTTAATTTTTATCCTTTTCCAAAGAGCATTTCCTTCAGGACAGACATAAGCCGCTATTATAACGAGATTAAAACCAGAAATATAAACAACCCTAATCTGATTATTGCCCCTACCTTCAGAAAGGATTTCGAATGGGCAAGGATGCTCGACATTAAATATGATTTGACACGTCAGCTGAAAATTGACTTTACCTCTACAAATATTGCCAGAGTAGATGAACCTGAGGGAGGAGTTGACAAGAAACGATACAGAACTGATTATGAAAACTGGAAGGATTCTGTTCTGACAAACCTTAAGAATTTTGGCAGGACAACTTCTTATAATCATTACTTTAACGTTACATATAATCTGCCTGTAAATAAGATTCCCCTGCTTTCGTGGGTAAATGCCAATGCAAGGTTTGGTTCCGACTATTCCTGGCTTGCAGGTTCGCTCTACCCCGATTCCATGAATATCAATCTGGGCAACTCAATCGAAAATCACAATGAGCTTACATTTACTGCAATGGGTAACCTTGCAACACTATATAATAAATCGAAATTTCTTAAAAATATAGAGAACAATACACGGCCCGATGCTGTTCAAAGAATGAAGGCTGAATTCAAAACCGTCACTTATTCAAGGGATAATGTAAAATTTAAAGCAAATGCCGTCAAATCGCTGACACATAACCTGAAGACTAAAGATGTCAAGGTAAAGATTCTTAAAAAAGATGGAACAGAACTTAAAGGACAGGTTGATATAATAAGCGAGAACAGAGTTAATTTCACAACTTCTGAAGATGTCGATGGCGCACAGGTTTCTATTGAAGGGCGGGTCCCCAAAAAACGAAATCCTTTTACAGTAACAGGCGAATATTTAATAAGGGCATTGCTTGGGATAAGATCAGTAAGCATGACATATTCCTCATCTCAGGGACAGTTCCTGCCAGGTTTTCTACCCGAATCCAGATTTCTGGGTATGTCAAAAGACAATAATAACATGCGTGCACCAGGCCTTCCGTTCATTCTGGGATTCACCGAAAGGAACTTTTTTGACAAAGCAGTTTCACGCGGATGGTTAACTACCGATACCCTGCTTAATACGCCAGCTGTGTACACCAAAAAGATCGATCTTTCACTGAGAAGCATAGTTGAGCCTTTCCCCGGACTCAAAATTGATATAAATGCTGACAGACGCTTTCTTGAAAATGCGAGCTCCTATTATACGGCAGACCGGAACGGCAACTTTCCTGACAGCACACGTAACAGAGTTGTAAATGGCAGTTTTTCGATTTCAATTATTTCATGGGGTACAGCATTCGAAAAGATCTCAAAGGATAATGACTATGTATCGCGGACTTTTGAAAATTTCAAGAAAAATGCCGTCATTATCTCCGAAAGAAGAGCTCTCGAAAGGCAACAGACAGATCCCGGGTATAATCCGGATATTGATCCTGAAACAGGTGAGCAGATTGAGGGTTCATTTAAAAGCGGTTACGGGAATTCCTCACGGGAAGTGTTAATACCTGCATTTTATGCCGCTTATACAAAATCAGATCCTAAGAAAGTAGACCTTTCCACATTCCCTTCTGCATCCAGGATGATGCCAAACTGGCGTCTTACTTTTGATGGCTTGTCAAAGTTTCCATTTATCCAGAAAGTATTCAGATCAGTGAATATTTCGCATCAGTACAGGAGTATTTACCAGATCGGTTCATACACAACAAATCTTAATTATACAGTTGATGGGAATGGCATTAACGATATAAGAGATCTTCAGAAAAATTTTATACAACAGTATGAGGTTAATGCCATCGGAGTAAGTGAACAGTTCAGTCCTCTCATAAATGTTGATTTTAACTGGAAAAGCAACCTTACATCAAGATTTGAATGGAGAAAATCCAGAACAGTTACCCTGAATCTCACCAGCACCCAGGTTACTGATGCACGGATCAATGAACTGGTTTTCGGTGCGGGATACCGGTTTGATGATGTTCAGATAATCCTTAAGACCGGAGGGAACCAGAAAGTTTTGAACAGCGACCTGAATCTCCGGTTTGATCTTTCCTTAAGAGATAACAAAACAATAGCCAGAAAACTTATAGAGGATGTCAACCAGCCTGTTGCAGGTATAAAAGTAATTACAATAGGCCTCACAGCCGACTATGTCTTAAGCGACAGGTTCAACCTCCAGGTATTTGCCGACCATACGGTCAACAATCCTTTCGTGGCAACAACATTCCCTACATCCAATACTAACTTTGGATTCAGCCTAAAATTTACTCTAGCTCAATAGAAATTTCTTATCCGGGTTTCCACCCGATTTTTCAGAAAACGTTTGAAACAAAGCTGTCTTGATTTTCATCTGAAAATCTATCAATCTCCGTGAAAATAAATGACATACAGAGATTGAATAACCAATCCTTTTCATAAATTTGACTATATTTCTCTGATTCTTTTACTTATTTATCCGACTAAAACAATTACAGATTATGGCAAAAACAAAACCTGATTTGTCTTTCTGGCAAATATGGAATATGAGTTTTGGATTTTTTGGAATCCAGTTTGGTTTTGCTTTACAGAATGCAAATGTCAGCCGTATCTTTGAAACCCTCGGCGCAAAGGTTGAAGATATTCCCATACTTTGGGTAGCAGCCCCTGTTACCGGCCTGATAGTACAACCGATTATTGGTCACATGAGCGACAGGACCTGGAACCGTCTGGGCCGGCGGCGTCCGTATTTCCTTTCAGGAGCCATACTGGCATCCCTGGCTCTTTTGTTTATGCCTAATTCTCCTGCACTTTGGGTTGCAGCAGGAACCCTGTGGATAATGGATGCTTCAATTAATATCTCAATGGAACCTTTCAGGGCATTTGTCGGAGATATGCTTTCTTCCGAGCAGCGCACAAGAGGTTTTGCAATGCAGAGCTTTTTTATTGGCGCCGGGGCAGTTATCGCTTCATTTCTTCCATATATTCTTACAAACTGGTTTAATGTGCCTACAGAACCATCCCCTGGTAAACTTATTCCCCTGAATGTGAAACTATCATTCTACCTGGGAGCATGTGTATTCTTTTTGTCTGTTTTATGGACTATTATCCGTACCAGGGAATATTCACCGGAAGAGCTTGCTGAATTTGAACAGGCAAAAAGGAACTTAAAGGCGACACCTGAAAAAAAGGATAGTGTGAAGTTCATATATGATACTGCAGAGAATAAAAAGACTAATTTTTATAAAGGGGGATTAATATGGCTTGGAGCCGGATTAATTCTGACATTAATACTTTCGCGACTAAACCTTGAAAAGGAACTCTACATTTTTACAGGCGGTATTTCAATCTTCGGCCTTCTGCAATTGGTTGCCGGACTCCTCCAGGCTTCCGGAAAAGGTGAGAACGGGTTGAACTCGATCCTTACCGACCTTAAGAATATGCCAGCCACAATGGGTCAGCTTGCGGTTGTCCAGTTTTTCACATGGTTTGCGCTCTTTTCACTCTGGATTTATACTACCTCAGCAGTCACATCACATATTTACGGGACTTCGGACACGACATCTCTTGAATATAATAAAGGAGCTGACTGGGTTGGAGTACTCTTTGGAGTCTATAATGGAGTCGCTGCTCTTGTTGCTTTTATGCTGCCGGTTCTTGCCAGGGCAACAAGCAGAAAGCTTACACACGCGATTTGTCTTCTCGCCGGAGGAGTGAGCCTTATATCAATCAGTTTTATCGGCAACCCGTGGCTTCTGATTCTGCCAATGGCTGGGATAGGAATAGCATGGGCCAGTATACTTTCCATGCCTTATGCGATGCTGACCGGGGCTCTTCCACAGAATAAGATGGGTATTTATATGGGAATCTTTAACTTTTTTATTGTAATACCTCAGATTCTCGCTGCAAGTATTCTTGGCAGTATGGTAAAGCATCTTTTCTCTGGTAATACAATGAATGCCCTTATAACAGGAGGTATTTCAATGATATTGGCAGCCATTATGGTGAAGTTTGTGAGAGATGTTGACGACAGGAGATAAGGATGGACTTTAAGGGATTTATATTTGACCTCGATGGTGTTATCGTTGATACAGCAAAGTACCATTTTCTGGCATGGAAAAGACTTGCAAATCAGTTAAAAATTGATTTTAGCGAAAGGGATAATGAAAGGCTGAAAGGAGTCAGCCGGATGAAATCTCTGGATATTATTCTTGAAATAGGCCATCTGGAACCAGACCATGAATTGAAATCAGGATATGCCGGTCTTAAGAATGAGTGGTATTTAGAGTATATAAAAAAGATGACTCCGGAAGAAATTTTACCTGGCAGTCTTGAATTCATATCAGAAATCAAAAACGCGGGAAAACTTGTTGCGATTGGATCAGCAAGTAAGAACACACCTTTGATACTTGAACGCCTTGGTATCAAAAACCTTTTCGATGCCGTAGTCGACGGGAATATAGTAAGCAAGGCAAAACCAGATCCTGAGGTTTTTATTATTGCATCCAGGATGCTGAGAGTTGACCAAGCTGAATGTGTTGTATTTGAGGACGCCGTTGCAGGCGTCCAGGCAGCTCTTGCAGCCGGAATGATCTGTGTGGGAATTGGTTCTGAAGATATTCTGACTAAAGCTCATATTGTTGTTACAGGATTGAACAAAATGAGCCTTGAAAAATTAGAAAAAATTGAAAAAATATCTGGTCATGGGCATTAATTACAAAAAAGATGAATGGCTGATTGTCGAGGAGGGGTTTCACCCCGGATTAAACAGAGAGTCGGAAAGCATTTTTTCTATAGGAAACGGTTATATGGGCCAGCGGGCTAACTTTGAGGAACATTATTCAGGCGATACTCTCCGGGGCAGCTATGTTGCGGGTGTGTATTACCCTGATAAAACAAGGGTAGGTTGGTGGAAGAATGGTTATCCGGAGTATTTTGCCAAAGTCCTGAATGCTCCAAATTGGATTGGCATAGATGTTTCGATAAACGGTAAACAGGTCGACCTTGCAACAGCAAAATTAAGTTCCTTTAGAAGAACATTAAATATGAAAGATGGTTTTCTGGGAAGGAATTTCAAAATAACAGTCTCGAAAAACAAAACCATAGAATTTGATGTAAAAAGGTTCGTAAGCATGTCAGAACCTGATGCCGGCCTGATAAAATATTCCATTAAGTCAATCGATTTTGAAGGTGATGTGAATTTTAATATTTACATCGATGCAGATGTGCGAAATGAAGACGCAAATTATGGTAAAAAATTCTGGAAGGTTGTTGCGCATGAAGCCTCCCCCGAAGCAGGAATCATAATTGCAAGAACCATGAAAACTGATTTCCATGTTGCAACAGGTATGTGTTATGATCTTTTCAGAAATGATAAAACTTTAACTTCAATTCCTTCAGTAACTGACACGGAGAAATATGTTGCCTTAAGTCATTCGTGCAGGTTAAGTGTCGGAGATGATTTAACTCTGATCAAATATGTTTCGGTGCTTTCATCCCTGAACAGTCCGAAGGATTCTCTTATGAATAATGTCAGGAAGAGGTTGAAGGAGATTTCTGCAAAGGGATATGAAAAGCTGTTTTCTGATCATTGCAGGGAATGGGACAAGATTTGGAAGGCCTCCGACGTCATTATTGAAGGGGATATTTCGGCCCAGCAGGCTATAAGATTCAATATTTTTCATCTTAACCAGACCTACACAGGTAAGGATGAAAGGTTAAATATCGGACCAAAGGGTTTCACGGGTGAAAAATACGGAGGGAGCACTTACTGGGATACGGAAGCATTCGCCCTTCCCTTCTTCCTGAAGACAGCTGATCAGAAGGTAGCAAGGAATCTTCTTTTATACAGGTACAAACACCTGGAACAAAGTAAAAGAAATGCTTCCATGCTGGGTTTTAAAAATGGCGCTGCCCTTTATCCGATGGTGACAATGAACGGAGAAGAATGTCATAATGAATGGGAAATTACTTTTGAGGAGATCCACAGGAACGGAGCTATCGCCTATGCCATATTTAATTATATCAGGCACACTGAAGATACTGATTATATGGCTGAATACGGGATTGAAGTATTAATCGGGATATCCCGTTTCTGGAGCCAGAGAGCAACATGGTCGGAAAACAGGGAAAAATATGTTATCCTAGGTGTTACCGGGCCTAATGAATATGAGAACAATGTAAATAACAACTGGTACACCAATTCAATGGCTGTATGGACTCTTTCTTATACATTATTTAATCTTGAGGTACTGAGGAATGAGGCTCCGGATAAATATGAAGTAATTATAAAAAAGACGAACTTTAATTTTGAAAATGAGACAGATCGCTGGAAAAATATTGTAAGCAACATGCACCTGCCGTATGACGGGGATAAAAATGTTTTTCTTCAGCAGGATGGTTTTCTGGACAAGGAATTAATGGATGCCGAAAATATCCCTGCTGATGAAAGACCCATAAACCAGCACTGGTCATGGGACAGGATTTTGCGTTCATGCTTTCTTAAACAGGCAGATGTCCTGCAGGGCTTGTATGTATTTGAAGATAAGTATGACGTAGAAACAATCCGACGTAATTTTGATTTCTATGAGCCAATGACAGTTCATGAATCATCATTGTCGGCCTGTATTCATTCAATTGTTGCCTCAAAAATCGGGAATATCGAAAAAGCTTATGAGCTTTATCTCCGTACTGCACGACTTGACCTGGATGATTATAATAATGAAGTCGGCGATGGTCTTCATATTACCAGTATGGCAGGAACATGGCTTGCTATTGTCGAAGGATTTGGGGGTATGAGAATATCAGGCAATAAAGTATTGATCCAGCCTTTAATACCTGAAAACTGGAAATCATACTCTTTCCATGCACGGTTCAGGGGAGCCCTTTTTATGATAAAGGTAACCCGTGTTGAAACAGTTATCAGGAATCTTTCCAACCGGGATCTTCAGTTTGTAATTTCCGGCAGGGAATATTGTGTCGATGGGTTTGGCCATTTAGTTATTGAATTGTAGAAACAAATTAACCATAAGAAAACCATGGAAAAACTACCTTTAAATCTGTTGATCATTCTGGTGGTAATATGTATTTCAATAGCCGGATGCTCGCTGTTTGGGAAAAAGAAAGAGCTTAAGCCTTTTGTTTCAGAGGTTGTTCATCCCGAATGGTCGAAAAACTCGGTTCTGTATGAAGTTAATGTCAGGCAGTATACCGATTCAGGTACCTTCAAAGCCTTCGCCAAACACCTGCCGCGACTAAAAGAGCTTGGTATCGATGTGCTTTGGTTTATGCCAACATATCCCATCGGGGTTGTAAACAGAAAAGATAAACTTGGAAGTTATTATTCGGTAAAAGACTTTATGGGTGTAAATCCCGAATTCGGAACACCGGAGGATTTTAAGCTGGTTATTGACAGAGCCCATGCCCTGGGAATGCATGTCTTGCTCGACTGGGTTCCTAACCATTCAGCCTGGGATAACCAGCTTACTATTGATCATCCGGAGTGGTACGCCAAAGATTCGACAGGTAAGTTTACTCCGCCTTTGGGGACTGACTGGACTGACGTAATTCAACTCGACTGGTCTCAGAAAGGGCTTCAGGATTATATGATCAGTGCAATGGAATACTGGGTAAAGTTTGGAGCTGATGGTTTCCGGGTCGATCATCCTCATAATACTCCGAAAGAGTTCTGGGAAAGGGCAAGGACAGAGCTTAACAAAATAAAACCGGTACTTATGCTTGCAGAGCATGAAGGCCCCGGTGGGTTTACTGAAAAGGGATTTGATATGAATTATGCCTGGGAGCTGCATCATCTTATGAACAGAGTAGCTCAGGGAAAAGACAGCGTCAAAGCAATTCATAAATACTTTGCTAACGAATGGGCAGTTTATCCTGACAACATTTACAGGCTCATGTTCCTGACAAACCATGATGAGAATTCATGGGCCGGAACCATCGATTCACTGATGGGAGAGGCTCAGAAAGTTTTCGGCACCATGATTTTTACAGCCCAGGGTATGCCTCTGATTTATAGCGGACAGGAGAATTGCCTTGACAAAAAACTGAAATTTTTTATAAGAGACACAATTGAATGGGAAACCTGTGATCTTACAGATTTCTACAAATCACTTATCGGGCTCAAAAAAGGGAATATCGCACTATGGAACGGTGATTCAGGAGGTAAAATGATCAAAATAAAGACAAACAGGAGCAATAAAATATTTGCTTTTTACAGGGAGAAAGATGAAAACAGGGTCGTTGTTTTTCTAAACCTCTCTAAAAAGCCGGTTTTATTTAAACCTGTTCTGAACGGCATTGAAGGTGAATACACAGAATATTTCACAGGACAGAAAACAGGAATAAATAAAAGTGCAAAATTTGAACTTGACCCATGGGGGTATAAGGTTTATATAAGATAAAAGATAAAAGACAAAAGACAAAAGACAAAAGGAAAAAGATAAAAGAGGAAAGGGGTGTGTTCATGAGAGCCAAAAGCAAAAAAAGAAAAGATGAAAAAATCAATTAGGTACTTTACTGCTTT